>CAZNZN010000001.1:0-116360 GCA_964577515.1 uncultured Candidatus Saccharibacteria bacterium
ACCCTCTCCCCATCGCCCATATCAAATCAAAAGAATTCCCCGCCGAAACAAAATAAGAATGGAAAAGCGATGGGGAGGTGAAATGCTGAGGGTAATCCCGAAGCATGACGGAATTCATTTACGAGTTCATACATTGGTACTGTGTCCCGTCGTAGCTAAAGCGAAGGCGGAGAGCGTAGTAGGGAGATTAGAGATTTTGGAGAAGTCGAGCGTGAGATTATTCATTCATTGATTCAAAATAAGTTCGCGCAAAGGACAGCAATTCACCACATAACAAAAAAGAAAAAACCACCCTACGGTGGTTTTTGAAATTGTTTTTTCATACCTGGAAAAGTTCAGGCTTGAGGATATTTTGCGCCAACTCAAGACCAGCGGCAACATCCTCTTCTGCAAGCCCTTGCTCCACACCTAACTGGGTAAAGTGAAGCAAGAATGCATCATCGAAAGACGGATCTTTTGCGATAGGACTCTTCTCCTTGTCTATATAGTACAAGAAGAGAAGCACTAACGCTGCACGAGCAGTTTTCTCACCGGCAGGGTGTACTGCGAAAAAAGCAGTTTCTTTGTTAACCTCGCTTCGATAACAAAGCCCAGAAATATTTTCACTTGGCGGGACCAAAAGGTCTGTCCGACCAGCGCGAACCCGGACAGAGGCTGATGCTAAAAATTTTTCAATAGCCTCTTTTTGAGAGCCGGAAGAAATAAACATTCCCGTTTTTTCAAAAACTCCCATTGTCATGGGAACAACGGTTTTTCGTTCCGCTTGTGCAGCGATAACAAAATCATTGATGTTTCGTATATTCATAACAAAGTAATTTGTTTATACAGTAACAAAATACCTCTGAAAGTCAAAAGGAGTATTTGACTTATTTATAAAAAATGAGATAATGATAAAAATTTCATTTTCACACTTTTAAACCCATTGTTTATGTCGAAAACGACAAAAGACCTGGCACATGATTTCATAAAAAACCAGGCAATAGATTGTGGAACGGTTAATAGCTACAGGCTCGCGACTGGAATCAGAGAAGCGGCTGAAGACTTCAGTCGGATCTCTGGGCACTTTGCTCGTTACACCATCAACGAACAACCTGTATTTCTCGTCGATGAAGACAAGATGCCAAAGCAAACCGCAGACATCATCAAACCTGCAGCATTGCAACCAACCGGTTTCCCGGGCATCAAATTTCTAAAGGAGTGTGCATGCGCACACATCCCCACAGATCCCGTCGTTGCCACTATCACCCCTGCGGGGTACGTGGCTGATTAAAAATTTTTAACCAAACAAAAGACCCCGATTTTTTAATCGGGGTTCACTTTTTATAGTATCTTTGTTCTGTTTATGTTTGTTACTACCGCAGGAATACCAAGGGCTTCTCCTAAAAGAACACCGAGACTACGAATATACACCCCACTAGAAACAGTGAACCGTACACTTGCTACAGTGACGAAGTCCTCACTGTTTTGATACGAGGCCCACTGCGTCAAAATAGCTTCTTGTCGAAAATCTCCTACCACCTTTTCAATAGTAGCAACTGCTTCATCTATAACACTTTCAACCTTTTTATCTTCTAATGAGAGCAATATGGCTTCATACACTTCTCCTTCTTTTACCGGAAGATCCGAAGGAAGTGTCCCAGCTCGCGCATGATGAAACAGTGGCACTCCATCAACAGGTTTTGATGAGTATGGAGGATACCGAAGCGACTGCGTTCCAATAATGGCTTGCAGTACACTGATAAGTGCTTCCTTTGATATTTTTCTGGGCGCATACTGCGTGAGTATACCCAACATATCATAAGTATCCGTGGCAATGCCAAACACGATAGTACACTCATATACCTTATCGTGAAGCAACCACTGATCTTTCTTTTTGCACGCTTCACCAAGAAGAAGAATCATCTCTCCTTGAGCCATAGGATCGAGACGCCCTGCATAAGTGACAGGAACGGATTCAGACAAAGAAAGCGTTCGACGAAACCGCGTCACAAGCATTGCAAGTGTTTCTCCGGCGAACTTCTTTCCCAAAAAGACCCCTGGTGCGATTTGACTAAAGTCATCTTTTTCTGTATGATTGTCTGACATAAACGATACTCATACTATACAGCCTTGAAGGAACGAATCAACAATCAAATACGAGCAACTGAATTACGCGTTCTTGACGCAGAAGGAACAAATCTCGGTGTACTTCCTTTTACAGAAGCATTGCAAATGGCGCGCGACCAGGGAGTAGATCTGATTGAAATCAACGCTGATGCAAAACCCCCTATCGCAAAAATAATGGAGTTTGGGAAATACCAATACGAACTCAAAAAGAAAGCGCAGAAGGCAAAAGCTGGAGCAAAAACTACAGAAACAAAATCTATCCAAATCAAAGTTGGCACCGGGGATCACGATCTTGAACTTAAGGCGAAAACAGCATCAAAATGGCTCAAAGAAGGTCACCGTATCAAAGTAGAGCTCTTCCTTCGCGGGCGCATGAAAGGGATGAACCAAGAGTTCCTTAGAGAACGCCTTGATCGAGTGCTCCATTTTATCACTGAACACTACAAAATCGCTGAGCCTCACAAGCAATCCCCTAAAGGTATCGCCATTGTGATAGAAAAAGACAAAGCAGCAAAATAAGGTTGACGGAACGCTATTTTTTAGTATTATAGAGGGACTTATTCTCGCAAATCTGAGAGAAACGGTAGATATATATGAAAACCAACAAATCATACACAAAACGCCTAAAAGTGACCAAAACTGGCAAAATCCTTGGACGGAAGCCTGGTTTCAACCACTTCAACGCGAAGCAGTCACGAACCAGCCAGCTTGAGGGACGAAAGATGGTGGCGTTCCCTATGACAAACAAGGAAAAAGCGCAGTTTATCCCCCACAATTAACACCATTTAGAGTTACCATATGACACGAGTAAAAGGAGGCGTCGTAGCCCTAAAAAAACGAAAAAATGTGCTTGCGATGACCAAAGGATACCGCTTTGGACGATCAACAAAGACAGCACAAGCAACAGAAGCGATTGCACACGCAGGAACATACGCATTTGCACACCGACGTGACAAAAAAAGCGATAAGCGCCAACTCTGGCAAGTACGTATCAATGCTGCAGTTCGAGAACTTGGCATGAGCTACTCAAAGTTCATCGGTGCACTCAAAAAGACAAACATCGAACTCGACCGAAAGATTCTCTCAGATATTGCGCACACAAACCCTGAAACATTCAAAAAAATCGTTTCAAAAATACAATAAATAAAAAACCTCTCATATGAGAGGTTTTTTATTTCGTCAAAATTTCTGCTCCTGTTTCAGTGATGAGTACCGTATGTTCAAAATGTGCAGCTCGAGTCCCGTCTGCAGTCTTGTAAGTATACCCGTCTGCGGCAAGCACTACATCCTCCCCTCCAAGAGTAAACATGGGTTCTATCGCGATTACCATTCCAGGAACAAGCGCTTCCCCTTTTCCTGGCTTGCCAGTATTTTGAACATAAGGGTCTTCATGAATATACCGTCCAACACCATGCCCTGAAAAACCATAGACAATACCTAGCCCCGCTTCTTCAGCAACTGATTGTATGGCGTATCCAATATCTCCGAGTCGTGCACCAGGAACGATAGCTTCTATACCTGCCTCAAGCGCTGTCTTTGTTGCGCTAAGAAGTTTTTTGTTTTTTGCAGAAATCTCTCCAACAGGAACAGTTACTGCGTGGTCGAGAAATACTCCTTCGTAGTTGAGCCCTAAATCAAGAGAGACAATATCTCCTTCTTTAAGGATTTTTTTTCCAGGGATACCGTGCACTACCTCACTATTCACTGACACACAAAGCGTTGAAGGATATGGAAATGTCGCCCCTTCCGGCTGGTAATCTAAAAACGCAGGAGTGTGCCCAGCTTTTTTGATACACTCGTATGCATATGCATCGAGCTCTGCTGTGCTTATCCCGGGTGCAACACGCTTTGCAACATCGCGCAAAATAGCAGCGAGGATAGGACCCCCTTTTTTCAATCGTGCTATTTCACTATCGGTTTTGATAATAATCATATTTTATACAAGCCCCAATTCTTCACAGATGTCTCTGTGTACTGCCTCAATACTTTGTTCACCATGAATCGTATGAAAAATAACTTTCCCCGAATCTCTAAGTGATTCTATTGCAGGTACTACATTTTCATGGAACCATTGTATCCTGTTCCACACTCGATGCTGATCTGTATCGTCTGGGCGCCCTCTTCCGAGTAAATGTTCATATGCCCATTCATCACTTACCTGCAGAAAAAATATGTGTGGCTCCCACTCATAAAAATCAAAAGCAGATAATAATGCCGGGATCTCAATAGCAATACGAGGAGTGCCGTCAATAAAAACATACTGTTCTCCATCATAGTCTTCTATCAGGCGATGCGACCATGCATGTACACCTAGGAATGCCGGCGGTAGTCCACCTTGCTCCATAAGTGCTTTGGTTTTTTGCGCAGTAAAAGATTTTTTTTGGACAAGTTCTCGAAACATGGAACCTGTTTCAAGATGGTACGTCCTAATAGAAGGATCTATTGATTGAAGCTTCTTTTGAAGCAATGCAACTTGCGTGCCCTTACCAGCACCAGAGTGACCGATAAAGATATACACGTTATGTTTCATAGGTACTAGCAGTATAGCACTACTCCCCTTTCATCAAGAGTTTAGTATTCGTGAAGAGCAACCTGAGCATCCACTTTTCGAATAAGGTCAATAACCACAGAAACAACAATAAGTAGTGATGTGCCCCCTACAGCAAAAGCAGTGATACCTGTTGTTGTTTGGACAACAATAGGAAGGACAGCGACGATACCAAGGAACAATGATCCCACAAGGGTGATACGAGTCACAATAGTTGCAAGATGGCGCATCGTCGCTTCTCCTGGACGAATCCCAGGGATAAACGCACCGTTTTTTTGAAGATTTTCAGCTATTTGCTTTGGATCAAAAGTGACTGCAGTATAAAAATAGGTAAAGAATACTACAAGCACAAAATATACTAGTGCATATAGCCATGTTGTCTGAAGGAACCATGTGAGTCCGTGTCCTATTGATTGGAGAGCAGTAGAAGATGCATTAATAAATACACCTGAAAGAAAACGAGGGAAGAGGAGCAGTGATGATGCAAAAATAATTGGCATCACACCAGCTTGTGCAAGACGAAGCGGAAGGTATGTTTCACCTCCCCCAGTTGAACGAATTCCGCGCACTGCTCGAGCATAAGTTACCTGCACGGGACGCTCTGCTTCATAGATATACACCACTCCAGCAATCACAAGGATACCAATAACTATATAGGCGAGAAGCATTGGAAGTTGATCAATGGTGAAAGTAAAGAAGAACTGTGCCACTTTTGCCGGGATAACAGAAAGAATCCCCGACATAATGATAAGTGAAGTCCCATTTCCAATACCAAATTCATTGATGAGTTCCCCAATCCAAAGAAGGAGAACAGAACCAGCGGTGATGATCACAATGTTGAAGATAATCCCTTGCAATGAGAGTGCATCGATAGCTCCTTGAGATTGGAAAAGCTTTATAAAACTAAACGCTTGCAACACAGCCAACGGCACCGAGAGTAACCGTGTGTATTGGTTGAAGCGCTTACGTCCTGCCTCACCGTTTTCCTGCATCATCTCCTTGATACTAGGTACCATCATAGAGAGAAGTTGCATAATAATAGAAGCAGTAATATATGGACCAACACCGAGCATCACAATAGAAAAGTTTGAAAGTCCCCCACCTGAGAGAGCATTAAAGATACCAAGAAGCTGGTTTCCTTGAAGAAACTGATTGAGCTTCAACGTATCAACTCCTGGAACTGGGATAGTCGCAAGAAGACGAAATACGAAAAGCGCTCCAACAACAAAGAGTACTCTATTGCGAAGCGTTCTGTCAGTAACGATGGTCTTGAGTTTTGAGAAAAATGAATTCATCACGTACGAGATTAATTTTTGTAATGACTACTATATGATACAGACGAGTAATTTTTCATGTTATTTCGTCCGTGATTCATGACTAGCCGTGTACGACACCACCTACTTTTTCTATCTTTGTCTTTGCGGTAGTTGAAACAGCGCAGTCATAAAACGCAACTGCCTTAGTAAGATCTCCTGTTGAAAGGATCTTTACAGCAGGAAGCTTTCCTCCCGTGCGAGTAATAAGCCCCTTTGCGAAAAGCGCTGAAGGAGTCACCGCTTCATTTACCTCAAAAGCAGCATTGATAGCAGCAAGGTTTACTACTTGTGGTTTTATCTGGAAAGCCTTGTTTATGTTCTTTCCGCGACCTCGAAGTTTTGGAAGTTTTTTAATAGCATCTCGGAGTGCTGGTCGGATTTTATGTCCAGCACGTGCTTTTTGCCCTTTAGTACCACGACCAGCAGTTTTCCCTCGTTTACTTCCTCTTCCAACAAGTTTTTCTTTTTTATTTTTTGTTTTTCGTTTTAGTGTGTGCAACATACCATAACTCTTGATTACTTCTTTTCTCCAGAAGTAGCAGTCTCTGTTGAAAGAGCTTCTGGCTTAGGTGTAGTAAATGTGTGTGGAACACCAACACGAGCAAGGGCCTTCATGGTAGCTCGTGCTGTATTGAGCTTGTTCTTGCTTCCTGAAAGAATCTTTGTAGTGACATCACGAACACCTGCAATATTCAAAATATCGCGAGCCGCTGCTCCAGATACAAGTCCTTTTCCACGATTTGGGAAGATGGTGATAGAAGAAGAACAATACTTAGCATCAACACCAAAAGGAATAGACTGTGTCTTTGTACGCTTGATCTTGATAGCATGCTTTTTTGCGTCTTTTAGTGCTTTTGCAATAGCAAGTGCTGTATCGTTCCCTTTTCCAGTACCAAGGCCAACGACACCGTTTTTGTCCCCGATAATCATTGAAACTGCAAAACTCATGCGGCGCCCTCCAGCAACAACACGAGTAACGCGTCGAATATCAATAATCTTCTGATCGACATCTTTTACTCGATCCGCAAATGACTTAGCACCGTCTGGACGAGGACGTCGTGGTGCCCCAGAACGAGGTGATGATGGTCTAGTTGTAGTTGTTTTTTCTGTCATAAATTTTTATTAAAACTGAAGTCCTGCCTCACGTGCAGCATCAGCAAGTGCTTTTATTCGACCTGCGTACTTGAACCCGTTTCGGTCAAACACTACAGTGGTAATACCCTTTGCAAGTGCAGCTTTTGCAATATCTTTTCCAACCTGGATCGCTCCTTGCATTTTGGTAGCGTTTTTTCGTCCCATATCATTTGCTGCAACAACCGTTCGTGCGCTGACATCATCAATAAGTTGCGCATACATGAAGTTATTTGAGCGAAAAACACTCATACGAGGGCGAGTCTCGGTACCTGAAACAAGCGCGCGAACTTTTCGCTTGATTCTCATTTTTTTCTCTTGTGTACTTTGTCGTGACATATATTTCTCGTTAACTTAACTATGCTGTTTTCTTTCCAGCTTTTCGACGAATAACCTCATCATCGTAGTGAAATCCTTTCCCTTTATATGGTTCTGGTTTCTTCATTGCACGAATCTTTGCAGAGAACTGACCAACGAGTTCCTTATCAATACCAGAAAAAGTGATATTGTTCTTTTCTGCTGTTACAGTAAGTCCTTCTGGGATAGCGACAACAACAGGGTGAGAGAACCCGAGGGCGAGATGGAGCTCTTTCCCTTTTACCTCACTCTTATATCCAACCCCTTCAAGAATAAGCTTCTTTGTATACGGAGTATTTACTCCTTGCAGCATATTCTTTACATGTGATGCATATGTTCCCCAAAGAGCGCGTGAAAATGGATCTTCTGCTTTAGGCGAAAAAGAAACAATATTATCTGCAATAGTGATAGTAATACTATCTTTGAACTCTTTTGAGAGCATTCCTAGTGGTCCCTTTACGGTAAAAATACCGTTAACAAAAGAAACTTCTGTTTTTGCTGGAATCGTTAGTTGTTGTTTTCCTACTCGGCTCATAGTAATAACTCTACCAGATCATAAATAATACTTCTCCACCGACCTGCTCCTTTCGAGCTTGTTTATCTGAAAGTATCCCCTTTGGAGTTGAAAATACTGTCATACCGTATCCACTTTTGATTGAGTGGATTTCTCGAACTCCCATGTATACTCGTCGAGATGGCTTTGAGACACGCTTCACATCAGTGATTCGTGACTTCCCCATTGGGTATGCAAGTTCGATTTCGATAACGGGAACATTGTTCTTTTCTGTTTTCTTTGAGATATTTGCTACGAAACCGCTGTCTTTGAGACATTCAGCGATAGCAAATTTGATTTTTGAAAACGGAACAACCACTGATTTCTTAGAAACCATTGCTCCGTTTTTTATTGCAATAAGCATGTTTGAAATAGGATCCATATGTGTTTTTACCAAGATGACTTACGAATGCCTGGAATCATTCCTTCGTTTGCGAGTTCGCGGAAACAGATACGACAAAGACCGAAGTCTCTCATGTAGCCATGACGACGTCCGCAGCGAAAACAGCGGTTTACCGCTCGTGTACTATATTTGGGCGTCTTTTGAGAACGCGCAATAACTGATGTTTTTGCCATAATTTGTTATATATCCTCTAAAATATCACCTCTTCCTTTCTAGGACATCGTTTTTCTCGATATACCAGAGAGATAGAAGGATTTCAAAGGAACTCAGGTATCCTACCAGAGAAGCCTTCCAAAGTCAAACAAAATCCCCCTACTCTGCAGGAGGGGGAGCTGTTTTCTTCTTTTGTTTTCCTAACTGCAAGGAAATGCGCTCGCCCTGCATGACACTTTCATATGTCAATGAGGAGTTTGTATGTGCTGTCACAAACCCCATATCATTTTTAAACCTGTCCAGAAGCGCTCGTTTCTCTGGGTTTGAACTCTTCATAGTGAAAAGTTCGTGGGCCCTCTTCCTGCACAGATTTCCGATACGACCTTTTGCCTGTTCGACCGCAGCACTGTGAATTTTCTTCACCATCGCCACATCTTCAACAGAGTTTCGCTTATTGCCTACAAAAGCATCGTAACTCTGTAAAAAAGTAAAGAGTGCGTCAAAGGTAGCACAGGCATTGATTTGGGTAATAAAAAGACTTATTGCCCTGTCAACAAATTCGTATTGATTTGGGTTCTCTTTTTTGTACCGCAACCAAAAGTCAGCTATTTGTTCATAACTGACTCTTCTTGGTGAAGCGTCAAAATGCAGTAACTGGCACACGTGCTCATACTTGATACGAGCGATAGTACGCTTTTGTTGCAGTATTTTTGATATCAGAAAGAAAAACAAAAGTCCTATCGCCAAAACAATGGCGACAATGAAGATATATTCTCCGGGTTTCATATAAAGTAGTTTTGTCTGATACTACAAGAAACCTCTAAAAAGTCAAAACCCTCTCATATGAGAGGGTTTTGTTAAAGAGTGTTATTTCTTGAAAGGGATACCGAGATGAGTGAAGTACGCAAGTGCTTCTTCTTTAGTTTTTGCAGAAGAGACAAGTGTCACTGCAAGACCAAACACGTCGCGGAGGTCTTCATCAGCAGTCTCTGGGAAGATAGTGTGCTCTTTGATACCGATAGTCATGTTTCCGATAGCATCAACTGATTTTGGATCAATTCCTCGGAAGTCTTTTGTTCGAGGAAGAGCGATGTTGATGAACTTATCCAAGAAGTGATACATACGTGCACCACGAAGAGTTACTGCAAGTCCGATAGGATCACCTGTTCGAGTTTTAAAACTTGCAACAGATTTCTTTGCTGTACGGAGTGAAGGTTTTTGCCCAGTGATTCGCGCAAGACGATCAGCAACAGTGTTGTTCTTCTCTCGATCTTTCTTCATTCCTGTTCCAGTCCCACTTGCTACAGTGATTTTAACAAGGTGCGGTGCTGACATCGGATTTTTGTACCCAAATTGCGCAAGCGCTTTCATTGTTTGTGATTCTTTTTCTTTAACTGTTTGCATATTACTTCAACTCTTGTCCGCTTTTTTTAGCAATGCGAACATTTTTATCAGCGACCTTCTTTGTTCCTACTCGACTTTGCTTTCCTGACTTAGGATCAACCACCATCACGTTTGATGCGTTGATAGGTGCTTCTATTTCGATAATAGAACCTTTTTCATTACGGCTCTTTGGCTTTTGGTGACGCTTTACTTTGTTTACCCCAGCAACGACAACACGGTTTGCAGCGGAAAACACCTTTGAAATAGTGCCTTTTTGGCCTTTATTCTTTCCTGCGATGATTATGACGTTGTCTCCTTTTTTGATCTTCATATAAAAACTCTTTGTGGTATTAGAGCACTTCTGGTGCAAGTGATGCTATTTTCTGGTAGCCAAGCTCTGCGATTTCTCGAGGGATAGGACCAAAGATACGTCCAGCCTTAGGTTCCTGCTTTCCTTTTTCAAGAATTACTACCGCATTATCATCGAAAGAGATGTAAGAGCCATCAGCCCGACGAAATGGTGCTTTTTGACGAACAACAACAGCGTAACAAACGTCTTTCTTTTTCACTGCTTTTCGAGGTTCAGCTTTTTTGACAGAAATCACAACAATATCGCCAATTCCTGCATAACGACGCTTTGATCCACCAAGTACTTTGAAAATCTTTCCGATTTGTCCTCCGGCGTTATCTGTGATTTTAACTAATGATTCATTCTGCAACATATCATAACTCTTACTTTACAACACTAAAGTGTTTATCCTTAGAAAGTGGTCGACTCTCAACAATCTCAACAATCTCTCCTACCTTGTGAGCATTATCTTCATCATGTGCTTTAAACTTTTTTGTGATCTTAACGTACTTTTGATACTTTGGATGCTTCACAAAACGGGTCACAGCAACAACAACCGTCTTATCCATCTTGTCTGAGACAACGGTGCCCTTGATTGTTTTTTTGTTGTTGGTTGTTGTTTTCATATTATTAAGTCTTGATACTATACCGTATTTTTATAAAAAGTCTACTATTGGGTGTTTATGAGCGTAAGGATGCGAGCGATAGTTTTCTTATTTGCTCGATACTCTTTAAGATCTCCCCCTTTTCCAAGGTTTTTCCCAAAGGTCGCACTTGCAACCGCCGCTTTGAGCTTTGCGAGTTCTGCCACAAGTTCTTGTGGGGTTTTGTCTTTTAGTGATGTTTTTTTCATAGTGATTATACTCGTGCAACAACGCGTGATTTGATAGGAAGCTTGGTTCCCGCCTTTCGAAGCGCTTCTCGGGCAACTACCTCAGTAACACCGTCTACTTCAAAAATAATACGACCAGGAAGAATTTCCATGCAGTACCCATCGAGATCTCCTTTTCCACCACCCATCGGTACTTCTGCTGGCTTTGAAGTAATAGGTCGGTCTGGAAATACACGTACCCACATACGACCAGTCTTTCCAAGGTGACGAGATGCTGCCTTACGTGCCGCTTCGATTTGGTTTGAGGTAATACGAGCAAGAGACTCGGTCTTGAGTGCGAATGACCCAAAAGATACTGTTGTTCCGCGAGTTTCAACACGCTTTGTCATGTCGGTTCGCTTCTTTTGCCATTTTCTAAATTTTACTTTTTTAGGATACAACATGGTAATAACTCTTATTTCTTTTCTCCGCGAGAGAATATCTGACCCTTATAGATCCATACTTTGATACCAATATCTCCGTAGGCAAGGTGTGCGCGCTCACGAGCAAAATCAATATCAGCACGAACTGTTTGTAGTGGAATAGATCCACGTTTAAGCTCTTCACTTCGAGCGATTTCTGCCCCACCGAGACGTCCCCCCATGTAGAATTTCACCCCTTGGACACCACGAACTGCCATCACTTTTTCGATAAGCTGTTTCATAACGCGACGATACGGAAGACGTTTTTCAAGTCCTTCTGCAAGCATGTAGGCAACGATTTTTGCATCTGCTTCAGGATTTGTTACTTCAACAATCTCAAGCTTGATATCATCAGTAACAACAAGTTTTGCACGCTTAAGGGTCTTCACAATATCTGCTTTGAGTTTTGTTGCTCCCTCACCACTACGGCCAATCACCATTCCAGGACGAGAAGTACGGATAATGATACGTACTGCTTTTTGTCCTCGTTCAATTTCTACGCTTGATACATATGAACCACGAAGGCGTTTCTCGAGAAACTCACGAATAGTAACATCAACCTTGAGGTTGTCGACAAATTTTGCATCTGTAGCAAACCAGCGTGATTTCCAATCACGAAGTGTTACAAGACGATGTGCGTATGGGTGAACTACTTTAGACATAATGATTTATTTATTTTTTGCTACTTTCTTCTTTGCAGCGACCTTCTTTGACTTCGGTGCTTTCTCAGCAAGAACAACATCAACATGGCTCATTTTCTTGCGAATAGGCTTTGCAGACCCCATAGCGCGAGGCATGTACCGCTTCATGACGAGTCCTTTGTTTACCTCAATAGTTTTAATAACTAAATTGTCAGTAGCAAGACCAGATTGCACTGCATTTGCCGCAGCACTCTTGATGAGTTTCTTGATAGGATCAGCCGCCCGCTTTGGCATGTATGAAAGTGTCACCTCCGCATCAGCGATAGTTTTGCCTTTTACAGCGTTAGCAACAAGGCGAACCTTGCGTGGTGATTGGCGATAATTGGTAAGTGATGCTTTCATAAAAGTAAACTAAACGATTATTTTTTCTTAGTATCAGTGGTAGAAGCCTTCGCAGCTTTTGCAGCAGCAATTTCAGACTCTTTTTTCTTTTGATCGAGTTCTTTCTGCATCTTACCTCCATGACGAGTAAACTTGCGTGTAGGAGAAAATTCTCCGAGACGGTGTCCCACCATATCTTCAGTAACAAGGACCTCTATGTGCTGACGGCCGTTGTGTACCCCGAAGGTAAATCCTACCATTTCTGGTGCTATCTGTGAGTCTCGTGACCATGTTTTAATAACTCCTGCAGAAAGGGGTGCTTTGCCCGCAATCTTTTTGAGGAGTTTTTCATCAATATATGGTCCTTTTGCAAGTGATCGTGTCATGGTTTTAGAATAAAAGAAGCTCGTTCTGAGCTCCGCATATCTTAGCAAATTATTAGGTATTGTCAAATCTTCTATAAGAAAAGCTTCGGGATGAAGATGATGCACCCGACGGCGATAGCTCCTGCGACCGTCAAAAGGACTGCTCCGGCTGCAACATCTTTGGTATCACGAGCGTACGGGTGGTAATTGGGACTCGTAAGATCAATGTCAAACTCAAGTGCTGTATTAAAACCTTCTGCAGCAAGGACTGCTGCTATAGAAAGTACAATAAGACCCCACTCTGCTTCGCTGATATGAAACCAGAAGCCCAGAAAAATTGCTATAAGCGCAACAACACCATGCACCCATGCGTTGTGCTGTGTCTTGAAAATGACCACCACCCCTCGAAGGGCATACCTTAAACTCCTCGCTCGTGCTATTATCGAAAATCGTTTTTTCTCTGAGAGTTTCTTTTCCATATACTAAGTATAACAAAAACCACTACTTTCGGAGTGGTTTTTAGTACTATCGCTTTCCTTTTCTTCGAGAAACAATCAGTGAGTTTGAATATTTCTTTGGAGTTCGAGTTCGTACACCGTACGCTTGTTTTCCATGTCGTGTTTTTGGACCACGTCGAAGACCGATACCTTGTCGTCCTTCTCCTCCACCGTGTGGGTGATCAACCGGGTTCATTGCAGTACCACGAACAGTTGGGCGAATACCCTTCCATCGAGAACGTCCTGCTTTACCAAAGTTGCGAAGTTTGCTCTCTTCGTTTGATACCTCTCCGATACATGCCCATGCACTGTCGAGTACTTTTCGAACCTCTCCAGAAGGCATTTTAAGGTTAGTATATCCGTTATCTTGAGCGGCAACTTGTGCAAATACCCCCGCAGAACGAACAAGTGATGCTTTTGCGCCAGGCTTAAGAGCCACGTTGTATACAAAAGTACCAACAGGAACATTTTTGAGCGGAAGTCGATTTGCCACCTCTACAGGTGCGGTTTCAGATACGATAAATGCAGCGCCAACCCCGACGTTCTTCGGGAGAACAACATACCGCTTTTCTCCATCAGCGTACACAGCAATACCAACAAAAGCGGTGCGATTTGGATCGTATTCTACAGAAACAATCTTTGCTGGGATGTCTATCTTGTTGTACAAGAAATCAACTGCTCGATATGCTCGCTTATGCCCTCCTCCTTTATGCGGAGTAGTGATACGACCTTGGTTGTTTCGTCCAACAGAACGCTTCTTTCCTTTAGTGAGGGATTTGAGCGGTTTTGTAGCAGTGAGCACCTTTCGGTATTCAACCCCTTGCTGTTGTCGTTTTGATGGTGTTGTTGGTTTAAATTTCTTCATATAATTGCGATTACGGATTAAATGACATCAATAGTCTTTCCTTTTGGAAGCGTGATGTATGCCTTCTTCCCTGCTGCACCAAACCCGAGTGTTCCCTTGCGGAAAAAAGTTTTTCGTTTTATTTGAACAGTACGAACTGAGAGTGGTTTTTGCTTGTATTGCGCTTCAAATGCTTTTCCTATCTCACTTTTTGTAGCATCAACCGCCACATCAAAAGTGTAGGTACGTACTGATTGGGCATTTGCTGCCTTTTCAGTGATACGAGGGTTCTTCAAAATACCAGTAATTGTTGTTGTTTCTTTTGTCGCCATATACTAACTCTTATGCCATCTTCGCTTCTAGAGAAGGGAGGATATCTTTAGGGTCGACCATAATAATGTGTGAGAAATGCATTACATCAAGTGTATTGATATCTTTTGCAAGTGCTACGGTTACTCCAGGAAGATTTGCAAAGCTCTTCTCTATCACTGTATCACGCTTTGGAAGCGCAAGAAGTGCAGTAGTTGCTTTCTTAGAGGTAAGTTTTTCAAATCCTTTCACTGTAGCAAGGTCCTTAAGAACACTTTGTGCAGTTTTTGTTTTCATTGCATCAAGTGCGAGAGTATCAACAAAGAGTACTTGATTATCTGCAAAGCGTTTTGATAACACAGTAAAGAGTGCTTTTGCACGCATTTTCTTATTGATCTTTTGTGAGTAATCTTTTTCGTTGCGAGGACCAAAAGTGACTCCTCCTCCTACCCAGATAGGGCTTCGTGAAGACCCGTGTCGAGCACGACCGGTTCCTTTTTGTTTCCATGGCTTTTTACCACCACCAGAAACTTCGCCGCGATCCTTTGTATGTGCAGTACCAGCACGCTTGTTTGCGGCCATACCTACTGCAACCTGGTGTACCAAATCAGCGTTCCATTTTACTCCAAACACTTTTGCTGGAAGTGTAAGAGATCCTGCTTTTGTTCCTTTTTGATTATAGAGTGTTGTTTCCATAGTATTAACTCTTATTTCGCTGTACTAATAAGTACTACTGAATCACGTCGACCTGGTACTGCACCGCTGATATAAAGGGTGTTTGTAGCAGCATCAACAGCAACTACTTTGAGCCCCTTTACGGTTACTGTGTCACCACCGGTACGTCCCGCCATACGCATTCCTTTTGGAACACGAGTACGGAGCCCTCCTCCGATAGATCCTGGTTCACGTTCTGAGTGCTTCTGACCGTGTGACCGTGGTCCTCCATGGAAGCCATGGCGCTTCACAACACCTTGAAATCCTTTTGATTTTGAGGTACCTGTTACCACCACCTCATCACCTGAAGCAAATGTCGATACTGCTATAGTATCCCCGACCGCACCCTCTGGTGCTGCATCAAAACGAAACTCTTGAATGAGCTTGTATGCTTTACCACCAAGCGCCCCTTTGAGCGCTTGAGAGATGCGAGACTCTTTTTGGTCTTCTGAAGCAACCTGTACGGCGTTGTAACCGTCAGTAGCAACAGTTTTTATCTTTGTAATAACGTTTGGAGACGCAACTACCGCAGTGACTGGAAGTACTTTTCCATCCTCACTAAAGAGCTGTGTCATATTCACTTTTCTTCCGACGATGTATTTCATAATGTTCTTGTCCTAAACGACTTAATGCCGAAGGATATTGGACCATTTAAAGACTATTTAAATGTGGTTGAGATTATACACGGGATTTAAAAAAGCGCAAGAACAATGCAAAAAACCACCCGTAGGGGTGGTTTTTTGTTGAGAGATGCATTACATCATCTTTACATCAATATCTACACCAGATGGCATTGAGAGGTTTGTAAGCGCCTCAATCACCTTTGGTGATGGGTTCTCGATGTCGATCAGTCGTTTATGCACGCGCATTTCGAACTGTTCTCGAGAGTTTTTGTAGATGAACGGCGATCGGTTAACCGTGTACTTCTTGATCTCTGTAGGGAGAGGGATCGGTCCACGAACCTTTGCATCGTACCGTGTTGCAGTATCAATAATCTGCTTGGTACTTGCGTCAAGAATCTTGTTCTCATACGCACGTACTCGGATACGAAGCATTGATTGCACATCATCCTTTGCGTTTTTTTTGTTTGTTGTTTTTGCTGTCATACGAATGTACTAAGCGGAGGGCTGGTGTTTCTGTCGTAAGTGCATATGTTTTTACTACAGAACCCGGGCCACTCTACGCAATAGGCTGATATTACTTGATAACCTTTGTTACCACACCGGCACCAACAGTCTTTCCTCCTTCTCGGATTGCGAAGCGCATTTGGTCTTCCATAGCAACTGGAGCAACGAGTTTAACTGTTACTTTCACTGTGTCTCCTGGCATTACCATTTCTGTTCCTGCTGGGAGTGTTACTTCTCCAGTAACGTCAGTGGTTCGGATGTAGAACTGTGGTTTGTATCCGTTCATAAATGGAGTGTGTCGTCCACCTTCCTCTTTCTTGAGTACGTATACTTCACCTTCAAATTCTGTGTGTGGAGTTACAGAGCCGGTCTTCGCGAGCACTTGTCCTCGGGTGAGATCTTCTTTCTTCACACCGCGGAGAAGGATACCTGCGTTGTCCCCTGCTTGTCCTTCAGAAAGTGACTTGTTGAACATTTCGATACCAGTCACTGTGGTTTTCATAGTGTCCTTGATACCAACGATTTCAACTTCTTCACCAACTTTCACGATTCCACGTTCGATACGTCCTGTTACTACAGTTCCGCGTCCTTCGATAGAAAAGATATCTTCGATAGGCATGAGGAACGCTTTGTCGAGGTCGCGAACTGGAAGTGGGATGTAGGTGTCGAGTGCGTTTGCAAGCTCGAGCACTTTTTGTGCCCATGTATCATCAAGACTTGTAGCTTCAAGCGCTTTAAGTCCAGACCCACGGATTACAGGACAATCCTTGTCAAATCCTTGCTTTGCAAGAATTTCACGGATTTCTTCTTCAACGAGGTCAATCATGTCTGGGTCATCCACCATGTCACACTTGTTGAGGAACACGATAATCTTTGGAACACCCACTTGTTTTGCAAGGAGGATGTGCTCTCGTGTTTGAGGCATTGCACCATCAGTAGCAGCAACCACAATGATTGCTCCGTCCATTTGTGCTGCACCAGTGATCATGTTCTTGATGTAGTCAGCGTGTCCTGGAGCGTCGATGTGCGCGTAGTGACGTGTCTCTGTCTCGTACTCGTTGTGAGAAATGTTGATAGTAATACCACGTGCTTTCTCTTCAGGAGCACCGTCGATTTCATCAACTTTCTTGAGCTTCACTTGCTTTCCGGCCATGTTCAACACATGGAGGATAGCCGCAGTAAGCGTAGTCTTTCCGTGGTCAACGTGACCAATAGTTCCTACGTTTACGTGTGGCTTTGAACGATTAAATTCTGCCATAATAAATTAACGTTAAATTACTTAATAAAAATCGCAAATAAAAACAAAACGCAAAACTGCGATTGCCCTTCATCATAGCACTCCGGGCACCTTTGTCAAATAAAACACCCCCTCTTGCGAGGGGGCTTCTTCATTTTTTAAGAGTACCCGCTATTTCCTTGCAGGCCTCAAACATTTTAAAAACGACAGCGAGTGCTTCTTCAGAGAGGGTGTGCATTGGAAGTTGCATATCAACCCACTGCTTTTCGTCGGGAGCGTCATAGAGCGCCTTCCAGTTGAAAATGTACGGCCTGTTTGACCGCAACGCACTGTCTTTCGCCCATTTCTTTTCAGTGAAATACTTTTCAGGACGAGAACTGTCAAACAGTCGAACAATAATGTCGTTGTTTGTCTGGGTAACAAATACAACAGTCTTTTCCCCTTGATGGTTTATCACCATCCGATGGATGCTCCCTGTTAAATCAGGGAAGTGTCCAATCGGTCTCTCTTCAACAATGGAAAAATGTTTTTTGATAATCTTCTTGGCTCTCTCAAGTGGAGAGTGTAAGGAACTGGTCATATGAATGAAATTTTCATAAAGATACCACAAAATCATTTTTTGTCAAAAAAAACACCTGAAAGGGTGCTTTAACTTACAAAGAAAGTACTTTCCTCAAGTGTTCTACATACTGACCCGGGGTGAGTTTTTCCACAGCTGGATCAGCAATGAGTTCTGGAAATTCTCGCTCTGTAAGCGGTGTCACGATAAGCGACGGTTCATCGCAGATCACTTCTTTGAAGACTTTTTCTTCTCTCCACTGCGCTAGTAAGCTACTGAGCTTTGCTTTCGCCTGTACGTACCCCTCTTCGTCTTTACGATATGGGTGCCCCGGCTCAAAGTGCGCGGCCCAAGAGCTAACTCCAAGGAGAACGGTATCTTCTTGGAGCTTTTCACCAAAGATCTCTTTGAGTCCAAACACTACTGTTTCAGCAGTACGGACATTTACCCTTTCGTGATACTCAATAGAGTGAGTTTCCTTCTCTTCTTGCGTCTCCCCTGGAAACATAGGGTCACTATCTTTCCGTAGATCTCCTACCAACAGTACTACCTGTTCAGGGAGAACTCCTTCTGTAGAAAGATTTTTAAAATAGTTAACCATACTATCATGACTTTCTATTTCTACTGTCGCACAGTGTGCATTTGGGAAAGTACCAAAAAGGTCTTGTGCCTTTTGGATACTTCTCACTGGAAGATAGAGTTCGTGGCCCTCACTAAGCATTTGTAGAGTAAACGCAGTACCAATACCACCAGTACTTCCTGTTACAACGATTGTTTGTTTTTTCATGTGCAGTATTTTACGCCTACTGTAGCACAAAAACAAAAAGTCCCCGTAAGGGACTTTTTGAGAACACTTATGCTCGAGATTTGATGATGGTATCAGCCACATTTTGCGGCACGATATCATATCGCAAGAATTCCATAGTAAATCCTGCGCGTCCTTCAGTCATAGATCGAAGGGTTGTCATGTATCCAAACATTTCAGAAAGTGGGACAACGGCGTTAACTACTTGGTTCATACCGCGAGTCTCCATACCTTCGATAAGTCCACGACGTGACGAAAGTGATCCAGTAACATCTCCCATGAACTTATCAGGGGTGACCACTTCTACTTTCATCATCGGCTCAAGGATCACTGGGCGAGCAGCTTTTGCCGCATCTTGAAGTGCCATAGATGCTGCAATCTTAAAGGCCATTTCGTTTGAGTCCACTTCGTGGAAGCTTCCGTCATAGAGGTCAACAGATACGTTTTCCATCTTAAATCCTGCAACCACTCCACGATCAAGTCCTTCTCGAAGCCCTTTTTCAACAGCAGGGATGTATTCCCCTGGGATCGCCCCTCCTTTGATACTGTTCACAAACTCGAAGAATCCATCACGTTTAACGTTCTTTGGAAGATCTTTTGGATCAACACTGAGATCCATAGGTTTGATCTTGATCTTAACGTGACCATAGTTACCCTTACCTCCAGACTGCTTGATGTACTTTCCTTCTGCTTCTGCAGTACCAGTAATAGTCTCACGGTATGCCACTTGTGGCTTACCAACATTTGCTTCAACACCAAACTCACGCTTCATACGATCAACGATAATTTCAAGGTGAAGCTCTCCCATTCCTGCGATGATTGTTTCCTCTGTTTCAGGATCGGTTGATACTTTAAAGGTTGGATCTTCTTGTGCAAGACGATTGAGCGCAAGCCCCATTTTTTCTTGGTCTGCTTTTGTCTTTGGTTCAATACGAAGGTTGATCACTGGTTCTGGGAATTTGATACGATCAAGCATGATTGGTGTCTTCTCATCGCAGAGCGTATCTGAAGTGTTAGTATCTTTGAGTCCTACCGCAGCAGCGATTTCTCCAGCAAAGACCTTCTTTACTTCCTCACGTTGGTCCGCTTGCATACGCACAATACGACTCATACGCTCTTTGTTGCGTGTACGAGGGTTGTAAATATATGACCCTGCTTCAACAGTACCTGAATACACACGGAAGAAAACAAGCTGTCCAACGAATGGGTCAGACATACTCTTAAATGCGAGCGCAGCAAATGGTGCCTTGTCATCTGCAGGACACGCTATGACTTCTTCTGTTTCTGGGTTGATAGCAGCTGCTGGTTTGATATCTGTTGGCGCTGGAAGATAGTCCACCACTGCGTCGAGCACGAGCTGTACTCCTTTGTTCTTAAGTGCACTTCCTGCATAAACTGGGAAGATTTCGTTGGCAATCACCGCCTTTCGAAGTGTCTTTTTGAGATCTTCAAGAGATGGTTCGTTCCCTTCAAGGTATGCACTCATAAGCGCTTCGTCATTTTCAACGATACGCTCAATGAGCTCTGCACGATACTTAGTAGCATCTGCCATCATGTTCTCAGGGATTTCTTTTTCTACTACCTTGTTTCCCATATCACCTTCGAAGTAGTATGCCTTCATTTTAAGAAGATCTACCACCCCTTCGTGGTGATCCTCAAGTCCAATAGGAAGCTGTGCGCGCACCGCTTTCTTTGAGAGACGTTCGAGAATAGTTTTATATGAGTGCTCAAATGATGCACCAGTACGATCGAGTTTGTTCACAAAACAGATACGAGGAACATTTGCTTCATCAGCATAGCGCCAGTTGGTTTCAGACTGTGGTTCTACCCCTGCAACACCATCAAACACTACAACAGCACCGTCGAGCACACGAAGTGATCGTTTCACCTCAACGGTAAAGTCGATGTGTCCTGGAGTGTCGATAATATTAAACCGAAAACGCTTACTTTTGTCTGCATTTGCATACGTCGGGATCCATGAACATGTCACCGCAGCTGAGGTAATAGTAATACCACGCTCTCGTTCTTGTTCCATCCAGTCAGTGGTAGTCTCACCATCGTGCACTTCACCGATTTTGTGTGACATTCCTGTATAGAAAAGCACACGCTCTGAAGTTGTTGTTTTACCCGCATCAATGTGGGCGATAATTCCGAAGTTTCGTGTCTTATCAAGGGGAAATTCTCGTTCCATAAATAAAATATGTATTGTTTTGTGAATTCGATTAATAATGCCGCGTCAAACGCGGTCAGGTGAGGATACTATACGAAGAAAACAGCCTTTTTGCAAGAGCAGGAAAGCCCCCTCACTGCCAGAGGGGGCTTTTTTGAGAAAAAGAGGGGTACAGATAGAGACCTAATCGAGAGTATAACAAAAAATCCCCGTTTGGGGATTTTTTGTTGGAGAGTTTTTTACCAAGCAAAGTGAGCAAATGCTTTGTTTGATTCTGCCATCTTGTGAGTATCTTTCTTTTTCTTGACAGCGTTTCCTTCTCCTTTCGCTGCTTGCATAAATTCTTCAGCAAGTGCATCAGCCATTTTCATACCTTTTCGGCCTCGAGCACTTTCGATGATCCATCGCATAGCAAGTGCAAGACGTCGCTCTGCACGTACCTCTCGAGGGACCTGGTAGTTTGCACCACCAATACGTCGTGAACGAACCTCAACGAGTGGTCCAGCGTTTTTAAGTGCGTTATCAAAAACTTCAAGAGGATTTTCGGTACCTTCCTTTTCTTTTACAATATCAAGTGCTCCATATACTACAGCACGTGCAGTGTTTTTCTTTCCATCCCACATGATACAGTTGATGAATTTTTCAAGCTGTTCTGAGCCGAACTTGATGTCAGGAGAAACAATATTTCGATTAGTTACTTTTCTTCGCATAGTATTATATAGATTCTATTACGCTTTTGCTTTTGGACGCTTTGTTCCATAAAGTGAGCGACTCTTTCGACGCTTATCGAGCCCTTGTGTATCAAGACGACCGCGAACGATGTGGTATCGAACTCCAATCAAGTCTTTCACACGACCACCTCGGATCACTACCACTGAGTGTTCCTGAAGGTTGTGTCCTTCACCAGGAATGTAAGCAGTTACTTCTTGCCCATTGGTAAGACGTACACGAGCGATTTTTCGAACCGCTGAGTTTGGTTTCTTTGGGGTGGTAGTAGTCACTTTCACACATACTCCTCGTTTAAATGGAGATGGGTAAAATACTGGTTTGTTATGAATATGGTTCATTCCACGAGAAAGTGCCACCGCTTTTGATTTTCGGGCAACCTTTGTTCGTGGTTTCTTTATAAGCTGATTTATCGTAGCCATTTGTCCCGCTATCCTACTATACAAACACCAACCGCGCAAGTACCCTCCCCTTTTTTAGAGAGAAATACCGGTAAAAAGGGTAAAAAGTGAAAAGGCAAGAGGTGCGACAAACTTCCACCCGAAAAACACAAAGACAACAAGGAGTGGGAGACTGTACTGCTCAAGGCGTTGCATACTCTTTGCAAAACGCCATGGGACCACTGCACTCAAGAAACGAAACCCATCAAGTGGCGCAAGCGGAATAGCATTAAATAGCGCGAGGACAATATTGATAAGTACAACAATACTTGCGATTTCAAACAGTGCTTGTGTTCCAAAACCCACTGCAGCAGCACCACGAATAACAAGCCCAACAAAAAGCGCGATACTGAGATTCACTACTATTCCTGCTATAGAAACTATAGCAACACTTTTACGGCCTCGTTTTAGGTTGTCAGGATTATATGGCACAGGCTTTGCCCATCCTACAACAAACCCAGCACCTGAGAGGATCAAGACGAGTGGTAAAATAACAGAACCAAACCATTCTATGTGTTTAAGCGGGTTCAGTGTGATACGCCCAAGCATCCGTGCGGTAGGATCGCCTTCTCGCTCTGCAGCTATCCCGTGGGCAACTTCATGCACAATAATAGAAATAATGAGTACCAAGAAATAAAAGATTGAAATTGGACCTGACATACCACCACAGTATACTAGACCTCTAGAAAATCTCCTCCCAAAACCGAACAAGCGCTCGTTTGCACTATTAAAAAGAGTATGTTACTATGCGACCACTATGGCAAAGACATGCGTCGTAACAGAAAAATCATCTATTGTGGCAGGTGGCTACTCAAACCGCACTCGTGCAACCAAGTTTCAACCACTTCCTGCAAAGCGAACTTATGCAAACCTTCAAAAGAAGCGTGTATTCGTTCCTGAACTTAACAAAACAGTAGTACTCACTGTTTCAGCAAAAGGTCTCCGTACCATCAAGAAAAACGGTGCCTACGCTACGCTTAAAAAAGCAGGAGCAATCAAATAACACCAAACGCCACCGACAGGTGGTGTTTTTGTTGATAACGGTATACAGTACAAGAAAAAAACAACATGGCAGCAAAATGTCCTTGGTGCAAAGAAGGAGTAGCTGAAGCACAAATAGCAGCACACAAGAAAACTTGCTCCTTCCGAAAACCTGTTCCCACAATCACGGGGATTGATCGATCTCCTGTAAAAATGAATGCTAAAAAACCAAAAAAGGAGCACTGAGCTCTTTTTTATTTTGTCTTATTTCGTTTATACTAAACCGATGCATCGAGAAAAAAGAGTTCGCTCAATACTAAAAGCTATCACCTACCGTATCATCAGTATCATCCTCGACAGTACTATTGCTTACGCTATCACCCAAGACACGCGACAAACAGTGCTCCTCGTCATTGTTTCAAACCTCATCAGTATCCTCGTCTATTTCATCCACGAACGCGCCTGGAACCGTATTCACTGGGGGAAACACACACTCTAATATCTTTATTTCCTCCACCATTTTGTGCCGTCTGTTTCAAAAGTCACAGTACCTTCTGTTTGAGTAGAAACGTACGGTATAGAAAACTGCTTAAGTAACGTGAGCACCTCTTTATGAGGGTGTCCGTAGGAGTTGTCACGCCCTGCAGAGATAAGGGCAAGGTCCGGGGTTGCAACCTTGAGCAATGCTGCTGTTGTCGAAGTTCGTGAGCCATGGTGCCCAAGTTTCAAAATATCTATATCAAGATTTTTTGATTGTTTTTTTACTAAGTACTGTTCTATCGGTGCAGGAGAATCCCCTGTAAAAAGAATACTCCGCTCTCCAGAGGTAAACTTTCCTACAACAGAACCAGTATTTGTCTCCCAGTCATGCACATCACGATCAGGGAACAACACTGTAAAAGTATCGGTATCAGAGAGTGCCACCTCCATTCCAGCCCGAGCAACATAGAGCGGTATACGCTTTTTTTGTACAAGTGTGAGTAATTGCTCGTATTCTTTTGTATCACCCCCAACACCCGAAACGAGCATCATCCCTATCTTGTATCGAGCAATAATCGAAGTGAGTCCACCAATATGATCCATGTCGGGATGCGTCGCGACGACAACATCAATGCTCCTATCTCCCCAAGGCATCGTTTGTGCAAGTGCCGCTAATGCTTTCGTATCTTTTCCTCCATCAATAAGCATCTGTTTTCCGTTCTTTGCCTGTATAAAAAAACTATCCCCCTGCCCCACATCAAACATAGTTACTGTGGTGTATCGCAGAGTCTCCGCATGACGAGAAACTACCACTAACACTGTTCCAAGCCCAAAAACAACGATGAGGAGAAGTGCTAAACGCACAGTTTTTGTATTTACCACATACCAAGTATACTATCTCTATTATAAGGATTTACACTCTTATGAGAGTACCTTATGTTCCGAGGAAACCTTGGGAGGCGTGACTGACCCCGGACAGAGAAAATATTTAGCAAAATATTTTCGTGTTTTCACAGGAATATAAGTACGAGAATAGTATTATGTTTACCGAACAATCATTCAACATCCCCTCATTACAAGGTATCAGTGCAAAAAACATCGAAGAACACCTCAAGCTCTACGCTGGGTATGTAAAAAATGCAAACACTATCGTTGAAAAAATGGCAACTATCGACAGCGAGAAAGATGCTTACGTACTTGGAGAACTCTTCCGTCGGTTTAGTTTCGAATACAACGGCATGCGAAACCATGAAATATATTTCTCTTCGTTTGAAGGGGGAGCAGCGCCACTTAACCCAGAGAGTGCCCTCGGCAAAACACTTCTTGGACTTTTTGGAAACTATGAAACATTTGTGAGAGAGTTCACCTCACTCGCCCTCACCCGCGGTATCGGGTGGGCAATGCTTTGGTACGACACAAAGACAGAAAAAATACTTGCATCGTGGGTAGATGAACAACACCT
The DNA here is from genome assembly GCA_964577515.1 of uncultured Candidatus Saccharibacteria bacterium. Lineage (GTDB taxonomy): Bacteria > Patescibacteriota > Minisyncoccia > Phycocordibacterales > UBA9973 > UBA4124. Next base: position 25,331 of record CAZNZN010000001.1, read on the forward strand.
CGGACAACTTCAAGGATGCGCACCAATAGTCGCGCTCGATATGTGGGAGCATTCTTACGTTGCTGACTACCACCCTTCTGGCAAGAAACAGTACGTACAAGATTTTTTTGCAAACATCAACTGGACTAGCGCTGAAAAACGGTTCGAAGATGCAATAAAAAAGTAAGGATATCTTTTCGAAAACAAACAACCACAACAAATATATAGAACACCGAGACGCCCCAGCCAGAAATGACTGGGGTGTTCCACGATGGTGCCTTCGAAAAAAGAGTGAGCAGCTCTACTACTCCATTACCAAACAGTGAAACAATATCTCCGATAAGATTTGCGAGTGGTGAGAACCAAAACAACACTACTGTGAGCAATCCTCCGAACATAAGTATAGGAATGATTGGAACCATAACAATATTTGCAAGAGGAGTAATCAGAGGAAACATTCCTGAAAAATACATAGTATACGGCAGTGTAAACAATGGGAGCCCTACTGCAAGGAGTAGCGTTTCTTGGAGCTGTAGTTTTTGTGGTATCCAGTGAAACACCCCTTTCAAAAGGGGGAGGAACATAATGATAAACAGTGTCGCAAGAAATGATAAATGAAATCCAGGATCTACAAATACCGTCAACGGGTGGAAAAAGAAAAAGAATAAAAATGCCACAAGCAATGCGCGAAGTGTATGGTACGTGTTGAGTGTTGCTCCGGCAAAAAGGGCAATACTCCCCATTATCCCCGCGCGGACAGCAGCAACACCACTACCACTGACAACGACTAGTACTATCACCCCAAAAAATATCAGTATTGTTTTAGCACGAAACGGAAAGCGTCGAAACAAAAAACCAAGAAATCCTGCGAGTACTGTGATGTTGTACCCAGAAAGAACAAGTGTATGTAGTGTTCCTGTCTGACGGAAAAGATCTGAGATAAAGGATGGAATACCACCTTGAAAACCGACAAGCATGCCCCCAACAATCCCATCTATAGGAAACCCTATGCGTTGCGCAAGCATTGCTGCAATCCACAATCGAACCTGTGTCGCGATGCGAACTACTTCCCAGCGATACTCACGATTCTTTTCAGTAAGAGGTACTACTTGCGCACGATACATGACTGCATCTACTCCACGACTTTCGAGATAGCCGTCATAGTCAAACACTCGCCCTGTCTCTGTACTAAAATCTTCTGGTAAAGCAACAACACCCCGGAAAGAAATAGTATCCCCCGGGAGTACTCGTTGTTGTTCGAAAGTGCTGACCTGTATGCGCACTGTTGTGCCTGACGGAATAACAATAAGACTGGTCTTTTCGAGACGCGTATCAACACGAGCCACGACCCCGGTGAGCGCTTGATTGCCAAGTGGTACTTCTAGAGTATCGACCACAGAAAACCGCAATGCGCCGACAAGGACACTTCCTGTAAGCGCGAGTGCCAACACCACCGATTTCTTTGAGCGGAACAACAAAACAAAAAGTGCACCCCAGAGTGCACCAAGTACTACCACTTCACCAAAAGAAAACCCGAGTACATGATACCCTACTGCACCAATGACAACGCTGATGCAAAAAAGAATAAGCACACTAAAAGTGTAACAAACTTACAGCAAACTACTGAGTGTATAGTCTTGCACGAGATCGGTCTCTTCTGCTTTTGAAAACACTTTTTTATATTTTGCGCCTTTTGCACCCTTCACACGCTTTTCACACGCAGCCCATGTCTTGTCGACATGCACTTTACCTCCAACAAAAGAAACATACGAATACGCTTCTTTACCTTTGTTTGCTGACGGTGCTTTTTTCGGAGCTGACTTTGGCGGTGTTTCAGCAAGTTGTGCAATATATTTGGTATATGTCCCTTTGAACAAAGGGATCTTTTTCCCTAGCGCATAGGCGACTGCAAGCTCATCACAACGATCATTGAACTCATGCCCGCTATGCCCTGCCACTTTTACTAAGTGCAAGTGACGCCCGAGTGTGTCACGAAATGTAAGCAATTTTTGCCAATACTGTTTGTTCTCAACAGGCTTCTTTGTTGTCGCTGCTATCCAGTTATTACGCACCCACCCATCAAGCCAAGAGTGTATCCCGTTTAATACGTATGTTGAGTCTGCGTGTAGTACTACTGTGTACCCCTTATATTTTTTTATTGCGAGTGCAAGTGCTTGTACAACAGCCTCAAGTTCCATCTGATTGTTTGTTGCAGGATCTCGTGCACCGGCTATTTCAACCACCTCTTTATCAGTCATGAGCACAGCCGCCCATCCACCTTTTCCAGGATTCCCTCGTGACGCCCCGTCGGTATATACAATCAATTCTTTTGTCATGTAGAAAGTATACCAAAACAAAAAAAACACTGTTGTAATCAACAGTATCCTTTATCTAAAACAATCAATAAATCCTGAATAACAAGCCTAAACTGCTCCCATTGTTCATTTTTTGACTGGTCGTTATACCGTGGATGTTCTTTGAACCAACACTCAATAACATCTATTGGTTCAAGAGATAGTGCTCCTGCATAAGCGGAAAGCCTTGCTAGTGTCATATGAGCATGACCTCTTTCTATTTTGGAAAGAAATGAGCTAGAAATTCCCATTAGCTTCGCAAAATCTTTTCCTCGGCGTAACCCTTTTTTGATTCTAAGAGAAACAAGAACATCACCTATACTACAAAGGTTTTTTTCCATAGTTATTTTTTAAAAAGAATACTAATGATTTCTATTTTGTCAAAAACTTTCCTGTATCCTCACTCGCACCCCTCCTTTCCAGCCAGCTTCGAGGGTGCCGATAAACGAGATTGTCGCACCAGGAACATATTGATTTTTCATTTCATCACCAACAAAAAAGGTAAACGCAGTAGCAATCCCTGTAGCATCGCGCACGACACACTCAAGGTGCTCTTTGTTTTTGCCGAACATCTTTGTACTAAGTATTTCGACATCCTCAAAAAGAAATCGTGGCTCAGGGTTCCCTACACCAAACGGCGCAAGCGCACGGAGCTTTTGTAGATGACGCATCGTTGCGATACCAAGTGGGAATGAAAGCGCATTCTCACTCTCGGTCGTATCTGCACTATGATCAACACGTTCAATTGCGGCGTTGAGCTCTTGTTCGAGAAAATGTATCTGCTCTTTTGCTACTGCGAACCCTCCTGCTGCTTGGTGCCCCCCTGCATGAAGCAACACTCCCTCGGGAAGTGCTTGAAAAAGATATGCAGCATGATGCTCGTCGAGCATGCGACATGATCCCTTGATGATACCGTCTCCACTTTCGCCCCAAACAAAGAAACTCCGCTCATATGTTTCTTGGAGTTTGGTCGCAACGAGTCCGAGCACTGCTGGTCGCCACGTGAGATCTCCGAGGACAACAATCGGCGGGAGCTCCCGTGCTTCGAGTTTTTTGTGCGCTTCTTTGACGATACGAGCAACGAGTGTCTTTCGTTCGTTATTGATAGCTTCGAGTTTCTTGACGATTGCAAGCGCAGTGCTTGTATCTTCTGTTGCAAGGAGTTCAAACGCGAGCATTGGAGTGTCCATACGAGATGCCGCATTTAACCGCGGCGCAACAGAGAAGGTCAGATCGCTCTCGGTGAGTGTGTCGGGGTTCATATAGTTTTCAGCAAAGAGTGTGCGCAGACCGACGCGTCGAGTCTTTCGCATGACGAGGATGCCGTAGGAAGCGAGCATTCTATTTTCTCCGACAAGTGGCACCATATCTGAAAGTGTTGCAAACCCGACTAAGTCGAGAAGCCATTTCTCCCACCCTTCTTTGATACCAAACTCATCGCGATGTTTTTCGAGAAATGCACAGACGAGATAAAACGCGACCCCCGCACCACAGGGATCACTGTTGGGGTATGCACTCTTTTTTGGGTGGACCACTGCAAGCGCACTTGGAAGTTCGGCAAGAGGCTGGTGGTGATCAGTGATGATGACATCGATACCACGACTACGAGCATCAGCTACTTCTGCAAGCGCGGTAATCCCGAGGTCTACAGTGATGATGAGCGTCACCTCTTGCGCTTCAAGCGCATCGAGTCCTCGAGTACTCATTCCATACCCCTCATCGTGTCTATCAGGGATATATACATGGACTCGGTCAGCGCACCCTACTGCGCGAAAGAGATCGAGAAGGACAACTGCCCCTGGGATACCATCACAGTCATAGTCTGCATAAATACCGAGACGCTCACCGTTTTTGATGGCAGTATAAATACGAGAGATAGCGGTGTGCATATCTTCAAAAAGCCAAAGGTCACCGAGCGTGTACTCTGGGAAAAGAAACGGTTTCACTCCCGCTTCATCAATACCACGCGCTTCAAGGAGTAGTTTCTGAAATTCATCCGGAGTGGGAATAGTCTGCATGCCAAGAAGTGTACCATGGTACACTTCTTGGCATGGAAAAAACGATATTTCAAAAAATCATTGCTCGAGAAATCCCAGCAATTATTGTCTATGAAGACGACCGATGTGTGGCAATACTCGACATCAGTCCTATCAACCCAGGCCACACCCTTGTTATTCCTCGCGACCCTTACAAAAATATTTTTGAACTCCCAAAAGAGTTACTCGCACACCTCTTTTCAGTAGTACAAAAAATTGCAGGAGTACAGAAAAGTGCACTAGGTGCTGATGGTGTAAACATCATTATGAACAACGATGCCGCAGCAGGGCAAGTAGTTTTCCATGCACATATCCATGTCATCCCTCGATACACTGGGGACGGTTACGAACATTGGCACAGCAAACGTCCCTACAACGAAGGTGAAGCAGACCTTATTGCAGAAAAAATTAAAAATGCATTATAAAAAGCTGCCGACAATGTCGGCAGTTCTTTTGTAAAAACAATCGGAACCATTATATGGATCCAACTTTTTTCGGTTTCGTCTGTGCGAAAGTACAGCACTACCTTCCCGCCAATATCGGCAAGAACGGGTTCGTAGACCCTGTCCCCTAAAGAACACGAGAAAACGGGTGTCTTCCCAGACACTCCTCGCTCTTCCCATATACAGAACATGTAGGAAGAATCCTTACCTTCTCCAACCTTCACAAGCGCCGCTTGTAAAAGAGCGAGAGGGGAGGAAAAAGTTTTTTCAATGTTCATACATTCAGGAAGCGCAAAGCGTTCGACAGGGTTCCCTATGGGGCCACCATAGGGACGGCCTTGTCCTTTCGCACACAGTGTGACGACAAGGGACAATAAAATGCAGAGAATCTTTTTCATACAAAAAGTTTTCTTAACTGTATATGAGTCAAACAATAAGTCAACACAAAAGCCCGGAGAACCGGGCTTTTTAATTTTTTTCTTAGGACTTGGAAGTGGAGTGAGCCCTACCTTGGTTTTTCATAATTGCGCTATTTCAACGATTGTATCCCAGGAAGTGTTCCTTTTGCAAGATATTCAATAGTAGCACCCCCTCCTGTAGAGACAAAAATATTTTTTTTGCCAAGTGTTTTTTGTTCGACCACTGCCCCAGTGTCCCCTCCACCGATCAGTACTGATGCTTTGGTCGAAGCCATAGCATCCGCGAGCCCAAGTGTTCCTTTGGTGAACCCTTTTTCATACCATCCTGTAGGCCCATTCCAGACTACGACCTTTGCTTGTGCTATTTTTGCAGCAATAAGCGCTACACTCTGAGGACCAATATCAACGATAACATCTCCCTTTTCTACAGCATCAATAGTAACCGCTGTTTTCTTTTCATCACGAAGTACAACAACATCAACAGGTAAGAGCACTTTTGGAGAACGAAGTAGCGTAGCGATCTCTTTTTCATACCCATTTTCCACGACTGACCTCCCGACTTCAAGTCCTGCAGTTTTATAGAAAGCATTGAGTATTGCTCCTGCGATCACTACCTGATCGGCATCTTTTATAAAACGTTTCAAAAGAGGAATCTTGGTACTAAACTTTGCTCCACCGAGAATAAACAAGAAAGGATGCTTTTTATTTTCGAAAAGTGGCGCAATAGCACGTAGTTCTTTTTCTAGCTGGATACCAGCATATGAGGGGAGGTAGCGTGGCACTCCGACCACTGACGCATGCGCTCGGTGTGAAACAGAGAAAGCGTCATTGACATACACCTCTGCAAGACCAGCAAGTGTCTTAGAAAATGATGCAGCATTTTTTTCTTCTTCAGGATATTGACGAATATTCTCAAAAAGCATTACGGTGTCTTGTGTAACTGCAGCACAAAGCTCGACAATCGCGCTGGTGTTGTAGAGTGGTTCAGTAATAAACACTGTTTTGAACTTGTTGGAAAGGTATGTTGCAATAGGACGTAGTGAAAGTGACGCATCACCAAGGTGTGCAAGCAGGAGTACCTGGTAGCCTTTCCTCTGCAAAGTTTGGATAGAAGCTACTGCCGCATCAATACGTCGAGTATCGAGTATTTTGTTCCCTTTTAACGGAACATTGAAGTCTACACGAACAAGCGCTCGACCTTTTTTTGTTTTTGGAATAGTAGTAAGTGATTTCATACGGTTACGCGAGAAGTGCTATATTTTTTGCGAGCATTGCAAAACGGCGCGCATCAAGACTTACCCGACCAACAAGAAAGCCTTGTGCACCACCTTCACTAACAAATGCTGCAGCATTCTGTTCGTTGACAGAGCCTCCATAAAGGATAGTAACCTTCTGACTCTCTTTTTCACCGAGAGCATCAGCAATCACTTTTCTAATAAAAATCACCATTTCTCGACACTCTACAGGCGTTGCTTCACGTACTGCATTTTTTCCAATAGCCCAGACTGGTTCATAAGCGATCACTAGCTGTTTTAACTGCGCTTTTGGTATGCTTGTTACTACTTTTTCTACTTGTTCTTTGACAGTACTCAAATACCACCCATGCGCATCACGTTCTTTTTCTCCAACACAAACAATAGGGATAATCTTCTTCTGCAAAAGAAGCTCCGCAGAAAGTGCTACCTGTTCATCGGTTTCTCCACGAGCACGACTTTCTGAGTGGCCGACAATACAATACTGCGCACCGTATGACTTGAGCATCCCAGCGCTTACGAGCCCTGTCTGAGCTATCTCGCTCATTGCAGCTACTCCCTGTGCTCCTACAGCGAGTGTTTTCTTACTCTGTTTTGTAATAAAAGGAAGGTGTATTGTCGGAACACAAACAGCAACACCAATTTTTTTATAGGTTCGAGCAATAGCAAGCGTTTTTTTAGCAAGTGAGAGAGCATCAGAAGCTTTTTCTGGTGCCATTTTCCAATTCCCAATCAAAAGTATCATAGGAAGCAGTATACCACGCCGCAAATGTTACTCTTCGAGCTCTTCCCAGAGAATGATTTGGTATTTGTCAGATGCAAGCGGAAAATTTGGGGGTGGCGCATAGAGAAGGTTTGTATCGTAGGTAATAGTACGAGTATCATATCCTGTGCCATCAGTATATGCATACCCATATCGTTGATTTGTCCCAAGCATTCCATAAAGCGAGATGCTATTGCGATACACGTTGCTTCCACAATAGTTTGTCCCCCCACCATTTGTTGGAGGATCATAGTACGGCCGACCAATACGTCCATTTTGAGCAATCAATGCAGCATCAATTTTAAGATTATTTGCTGAAAATAGCCCTGTAGTAATGTTATTTTGAGCAACAAGAGCAATAACATCTGACCCGTCATAATTGGTATAGCTCAGGTTATTATTAACAATGATAGATCTTCGAGTTGTCGCGTTGTCAGGAAAACGAGCAGCCGCAATAGTAATTCTAGCGGTGTTTATTTGCCCCTCAACCCATACGTTGTCATCAACATAAATCAACCCATTAGAAGGTATCGTGTAATTTGCAACAAATGTTTTAGTGCCTATGCTCCAAGTACCCCAGTTTGCCTCACCAGTAACATTTGTACAGTTATTTGGTGCAGCAGTGAGTGTATTTACCTTATACACATCAAAAGTATCATTTGTTTTGAGGATTATTTGGTACCCTTGAGCTCCAGACGGCAGAAGCGCTACTCCTCCTGCTTGCGCCTGTGTTTTGATTGTTGCGAGATCGTTTGTAATCCCAGCAAAATCAACAGCAGGAACAGGAAATGATCGTCCAGCCTTAAAAACATCTGTCCGAGTAGCAATTGAAGAAGGCGGTGCTTCTGCTGGACGAAAAGAAGTGTTTACCGTACCTGTACCAGCAGTAATATGCGTATGAACACCAAACTCATTTCCCCCACTATGATCAGGATCATCGTAGGAAGTCTTTGCACTAGTTATTTTGTTCCATGCAACTCCATCAAAACGGATTCCTCCGTTTGAATGCAATGGCCCATACACAATAGTCCCTTCTCCAAAACGAATATCCGCATTCGCAAGTACTGAGTATTTTGCCAAAGAAGGGATAGCAAGATGGACAATGATGCTTCGAGAAGCTGAAGTATCAGCAAGCGCTGTTCCTGTTGATTTTATTTTTACCAATGTTGATCCGTCTGGTGGTGGTGTAATACTGAGTGTGTAAGTACCAATTTGTTGCCCCTCTTTGTCAGTAAACGGGTATGTATACGGTCCGGCCCCAGCATTTCCGAGAGTGTACCCATTCTGATAATGTGCCAAATACCATCGTGCATACTCGATACCAGCTTCTGCTATCTGCAAGGACACCTCTCTGCTTTGCACTCGTCGAGAAAGTTTTGTACTTGTCGCTCCCCATGAAACAAATGCGACAACCACCGTTATACTAATTGCCGCAAAAATCAACACCCCCATAAGAAGCATCCCTTTTTGTTTTAAGGTGTAAAGATTTTTTCTCATTGTTGTATTTTAAGGTTACGAATAGCGACCTGCGAACTGACTTCTGCTACAGGAGGAGGTTGCTTTGTATCTTGATCAATTCTTATCTTAATACCAATCAAGCGCACCGACTCCAAAGCACCCGAAGTTGGGTCAACAATACCTCCAGAGCCTCCAGTATAGGTATCACTATAATAGGTAAACATAGAGATACTTTCAGATTGATTTCTGACCCCTGTCATAAAGGTAGTAGTTATTTTATTTGCTTGGTTATAGACAAGCGGGTTCCCTGTTGGTTTAATCACTTCTTTTATTAGATTCGTCCCTGAAACACTGTACTTAACCCATTCTTTTAAATTATCATTATCAATATCGCTATAGAAAGAGAAGCTATAGGCCCCTATTGCATCAATCGGGTACGCACCAGCATTTGAAGGGCTCGATGAACGAATTTCTTCAGTCATTGGACGAAGGAGTTTTTGTGCACTATCGGCAGTAGAAAGTGTATTATTAAAATATCGCCCATAAGAGAAAACATCTGCTTCAAACTTTCCAATAACAACACTGAGTACTCCGACGATAGCAACAACGACAAGAATCTCAATGAGTGTAAGTCCTTTATTCTTATGGAGTGATTGTTGTTGTATCATACGTATCACCATTAATTGTAATATCTTTTACTACTGACGTATAGCCGGACTTACTTATAATCATACTGTATATACCGTTTGAAAGTCCCCCAAAGTCAATCTGCCCAGGAGGAAGACATCCAGAAGAGTATGTAATACCTATATCACTTATACTTGGTGTTTTGGTTGTATCAATGGTTGAAAGAAATATCTTATAACGAAGGTATTGGTCTCCATTATGACTATCAGCGATATCTGCTCCGTTCACTGTGTAGTATGTTTGATCTGTGCCATCAGGACCGACAAAGTTCCATGTTGTAGCATCATTATTGGTTGCTATTTGAAAACGTATCGCACTTGCTCCTACTCCAACAGGCTGAGTCCCTGGGAGCCAAGATAGTTGCTGAAATGTTGTCGGCGCACCAAAGTCGATAGTTGAAGAGGTAAGCGATCCGTTTTGAATGTATAGTCCAGCGCTTCCCAAAAGAGTGATTGCTCCAACCGTGCTGTAGTCAATATTTCCATCAGAAGAAGCAAATTTTGTTTCATCGGTAAACAATGACTGTCCGCCACCACCGCTCCAATCTGTCTGCGTTAGCGAGCCGACACTTGTTTGACCACTACGACTTGCTGGACCGGAAAGAGCTACAGTAGCACCTGCGACAGGAAGACCTGAAGCATCAACAACTGCAACAACAAGACGGTTGGGGGCTTCATCGTCTAGTGTAAGCGTCACTTGCGGCGCAGCTCCGGGCGAAATTGATAGCGGAGCAATAGGGTTGGTCCCCACAATATCGTATGTTGTCCCATTAATAACAGGAGAGTACGTGTCCCATTCAATACCTGAAAGGGTCAATGTACTTCCTGTCACAGAAAAAGGAATAGTAGTTTTTCTAACATCAGGGCTAGTTCCTATAAGTTTTGTTCCTACAAAACTACCAGATACACCACTGATGACAGTACATTGTGTAGTGCGCAAAGCAAGTGTTACTGTTGCGGTTGTATCAATAGCAAACGTTGATTGTGTAACAGTATTTGCAGCAACAGTAAGATGCGGCTTCACTGGATTAGGGTTACCTGTATCACCAGGCGTATAGGTTCGGTCAACAGAATACCCTGATTTTGTCACAGTGATTTTATACTGCTCCGTCGAAGGAGGAGCATCAACAATAGTAAGCACCCCGTTCGTATCGGTAGTATCAGTAATGTTCACCTGTGGATTTAAGGCGGTGTTTTGTATTGTTACAGTAGCAGCAGGAACAGGTGCACCATTTGCATCAATAGCTTTTATTATAAGCGCACCATTTCCATTTTCGGTTTCTAACCCTTTAGGAGCAACACCACTAGTATATTCAGCGGTAACAGGAGTAATACAAGAAGTGCACGCTACCTCTATAGAAACAAGTTTGTTGTCTGCAGGAGATAAATCGTTTGGTGTACCACCAAGGGTGCCATCCGCAGGGTAATCAATGTTACGAATTGTTGTTGTGACAAGAAAAGTAATACCGTTACGAACAACAGTCGCTGTCTGCGCAACGATTCCTGAAGGGATACCGTTTATTGTTCCAACATCTGTATATTGGAGGTTACGAATAAATTCCATTTTTTCACTGGCGATCTGCGTTGCGATAGTCTTAACACGGATCCGTGTCGCAACTTCAGAAAGCTTTGCATATAATTGATATAGTGCTACCGAGAAAACAACAAAAACAGCTGCTGCCACAAGTGTTTCTATAAGTGTTGTTCCTCGCTGAGAGCGACGCATGGTATTGTTATTTAATTGAATCCATTATTGAATACATAGGAGAGAGCATTGAAACCGCAAAAAATCCAACAGCTGCTCCGATAAAAATCATAAGTACTGGTTCAATAATCGTCGAGAGATCTTTAGTTTTATTATCGACTTCTCCTTCATAAAAAGTAGCGACGTCTAAAAGCATCGTTCCAAGATTTCCTGTCTCCTCTCCTACTTCTATCATCTCGCTCATCATCACAGGGTAGAGTTGTGTATGTGTTTTAAATACTCCAGAAATAGGAGCACCTTTCTGCACTGCAGCTTCGACTTCTTCAAGCACTTCTTTATAATACGCGTTTTGCACAACCTCTTTTGTAATAGCAATCGCTCGACTAATAGAAACGCCTGACCCTAGAAGAGATGAAAGTGTTCGCGTTGTACGAGCAGTATTCACTTCCTTTGCAATCCCTCCAACAACAGGAAGACGTGTAGAAAGCCAATCAATCATCCTTTTTGTTCTTGGTATCTTACTTATCGCTACTCCAAGACCAACAACCGCAGCAAGCGCGAGGAAAACTAACAGCACATGATTTGATATCAAGTCACTAAGTCCTATAACAAATTTTGTTGAACCAGGAAGTTCTGTACCAAGATCTTTAAAAGTCTTCGTGAGTGTTGGGACAACATAAATAAACATAAGTATCGCTATAAGTATGATCGCTGACATGATGATAGATGGGTACATCATTGCGCTTTTTATTTTTTTATTTAACGCATAACTTTTTTCAAGGTTAAGCCCGATTTCATTGAGTGTTTTTGGGAGACCACCTGACTCTTCTCCTGCGCGAACCATAGCAACAAACAGCGGTGAAAACACTTTGGGAAACTTTGTAAGCCCTTCAGAGAACGTCCCTCCTTTATCAATTGTTTCTGAGAGTGTTTGGATTATTTTTTTAAAGTAAGCATTTGTAGTCTGCTTAGAGAGTACCTGAAACGCTCTCGAAAGAGAGAGTCCTGCGCGAAGCATCCCTGAAAGATTTTTAGTAAAGATAATTTTTTCACTCAGCTTAACACTGTTACCTATAAAAGGAATAGTGATATTCATAGCCCCCTTCTTTTCTTCAAGCATAACAGGTGAAAGCCCTTGATTTTTTAGCGCAACAATAGCAGTTGCTTTATCATCGGCCTCGAGGGTTCCACTCACTACTCTTCCTGTTACTTGTCGTGCTTTGTAAGAAAACTTCATGTCTCTCTAGTATACCGTGTGACATAAAAAAAACGACCCTTGGTAGGATCGTTTTGTTGAAAACATTACTCACTCACCACACGGAGCACTTCTTCAATGGTTGTTTTTCCTTGCACTGCTTGAAAGATACCATCTTCAATCATTGTTATCATCCCCTCTTTTTTTGCTTGTGCCTCTACCTCGTCAGCAGATCCGCCGCGTAGAATGATTTCCTTCACTGCGGGGCTCACTTTGAGTGCCTCATGAATACCAACGCGGCCCTTATATCCATCCTCTGATTCTTCATTTTTTACTGGACGAAAGAGAGGTATCTCTTTCCATGGCGTTTTTGGTTTTATTATCTGCTCTCCTTCAAGGAACCCACGGATACGTTCAAGATCAACTATCTTGTTAAGGTTCACTATCTCTGCATCAGTTAAGAAATACTGTTCTTTTTTTGCAGTGAGTCGACGTACAAGACGCTGTGCAATAATCACCTTTGCAGTAGAAACGATCAGAAACGGTTCAACCCCCATATCTATAAGCCGAGGAATAGCCCCAGCAGCTGAGTTGGTGTGGATAGTAGAAAGCACCAAGTGACCAGTAAGCGCAGCATTCACCGCAAGAGAAGCCGTCTCTCCATCACGAATCTCCCCCACCATAATGATATTTGGATCTTGTCGAAGGAGTGCACGAAGCCCGTTTGCAAACGTCATACCAATCTCACTTTTTACTTGCGTTTGATTGATACGTGGCATTTGATACTCAATCGGATCTTCAATGGTTGAGATATTCACCGCAGGAGTATTTAAAATATCAAGCATTGTATAGAGCGTCGTTGTCTTTCCTGATCCTGTCGGACCAGACGCAAGCACAATCCCTGAGTGCTGTTTCATTCCTTCGTGGATACTTTCAAGACATGATCCGTGAAACCCAAGCCCTTCAAGAGTGAACCCGTGTGAAGACTCACGCAAAATACGTATCACCGTCTTCTCGCCAAAGTATGTTGGGAGTGTTGAAACACGAAATGATACGGGTGAATCATCAAGTACGATTTTGAACCGTCCGTCTTGTGGAAGACGTTTTTCGTCAAGTTTCAAATTTGAAAGGACCTTGATACGAGCCGTCATTGCTGGAGCAGCGTCTTTCGGAAGCGTCATAGCGTCATGGAGTATCCCGTCAATACGATATCGCACCACCAGTGACTCTTCTCCAGGCTCAATATGTACATCAGAAGCTCCTTGCAAGATAGCGTGTGAAATAAGACTGTCAACGATTTTCACCACTGGCAAATCCTCTGCAAGTTCTTTGAGATCTTTTTCTGATGTTGTGTCGTCTTTCTCATCAACTTTTTGAATACTCCCGACCTCTTTTTGAATAATAGAATCAAACTCTGCCTGAAGACTCTTTTTGTACTGCAGTAGTACCGCCTTTATAGATTCACTATCAGTAAGACGAGGAAGAATACGAAGTCCTGTTTTTTTCTTTACGAAATCAATCGCAGGAAGGTTATCAATATCGAGAAGACATATTTCGAGATCGTTTCCCTTTTTTCGACAAGGCACCACGTTATATTTACGTGCAATTGGTTCTGGAATTAGTTGCAGTATTTCTTTATCGATTTTTTCTTTTTCAATATTAAGGTATGGGACACCGATCACGTACGCCTGCAACTTACGAAGCTCTTGCTCTTTGAGTTTGTTGTTTGTAAGGAGGTAGTCAGAAAGCGTTGTTCCTTTTGCTTTTTTTTCTGCTTCAAACGCATTCAAATCATCAACAGAGATGATGTTCGTATCAAGAATAAGTCGTGTTAATTTTGCTTCATCAACAACCATAACTGTATTGTAACAAAAAAACCGACATAGTGTCGGTTTTTTTGTTTTTTAAAACTCTTTAAAAATTGATTTTCGCTTATTGAGCTCAGACGTATCGTTTGGATCGTACACGCCGTTGGTATAACACCCCGGATCATTTGCATCTTTTACACCGTCACCGTCATTATCAATACCATCGCTACATTCAGGTTGCGGTGCACCGGTCACTGTAACTGTTGCGTTGGCATCAGTAGTCCCTCCTGCTCCAGTACATGAGACAGTGTAGGTAGTAGTACTTGCAGGAGATACTGCGAGAGATCCACTCGTTGCACCTCCAGTATTAAACCCAAACCCACTACATGATGTTGCGTTTGTTGAACTCCAAGTAAGTGTTGAAGAATTCCCGAGCGGTATCGATGTAGGGTTTGCAGTAAGAGAAGCTGTTGGAGCAGGTGGATTTACCTGACAAATACTTCCGTTCCATGTTGTCCCCCCAGCACATGAAGCTGTTGCAGAAGACTGTGCGAGAAGCACTGCATTGTGGTACAGATAAAAATCAGTTTGCCCATAGCCAAGCGTTGTCGCTTGCGTCCCTCCAGCAAGTGGAGACGGGGTAAATGATGCAGGAGAGCCAGTGTTTCGAGTAATCGCTGTAGGGTTCACCGTGAGATTTGCAGTAGTCCATGAAACAGTACTTCCACAAGACGAAGCATTTGCAGCAATGGTACACCCTACAGCTGATAGGGTCCCTGAAGGCGCCCCTCCGTTGTTTACCACAACAAGCGCAGTATCTGACGCATTCGCATACCCAGCCTTCACACAGGTTATTTCAAAGAGATGACTTCCAGCGGTAAGTCCTGTGATATCTTCAAACTGTGTCGCGTTTGCACTCTTATTCCCTGACCACCAACCGTTGTTTGTTGCTGTACAACTATCAGGAGATCCTGTGGTGGTCCATGTAAGACGTGTTTGGTTGGTAGGGAGAGTCATTGTATCTGGAACAGCAGTAAGTGTTACTGTGATAGCAACAGGAGCTCCTCCATCTACAACATACGGGAGTGCACTACTATAAGGGACAAAGCCTGCTAAAGCCTCCCTTGAAAAACCAAAGAAAGTGAAAGCAGTTAAAACAATAAAAGAAAGAAAGTATTTATTCATATCAATAACTATGGTTAGAACTGACTAATTTATTCACAATATTCTCCATCAACGATTTCAATACTCAAAGGGAGTGCCCCACTCATATCTACGTTCGACCATGTAAACGTAGGGTCTGGGTCACCTCTTTGCTGTACTGCACAGGTCGACATTCTGTTTCCGTACGTGTCATACAGGTTAGTATGACCTCCTGGCATTGAGCTACCCAAAGACCATCGAATATACACATCAGATACTCCAAAAAAATTTAGAGGGCCGGCAGTGCCACCACCAGGACCAAGGGGGAATGGATTATTTGATGGCACTAATGAAACACCGTCAACAGCAGCATCTTCCAAAATAGTCGCCAGTGAATTATTTGTAGCGTTAAACTCATGTACACCAGAATTCACAGAATCATCTACCTCAACGGTAAAGCTGACATAAAACGTCTGTGGCAAAGGAGGAGTTGTGGGGACGTTCACTGTGAAATACTGTGATGCCGGTGCAAAATAAGGACTATATGCAGGAATAGAAACTACGCCAGGAAAAAGATTAGCTGTGTTTCCTGTAGGAAGATCTATCCATGAGAAGGTAACCGTTTGATCAAGTGCTGACAAATTTTCAATGTAGCCATCCACCTGTATCTCATCCCCTTGTGAAAAAGGTTGACCAGGGTGGGTAAAGTTGGACAAGCTTATAGTCACATACAACTCATTATTTGCACCAGCATAAAACTGAGCAGCTTGTACTTCCGCTGTAGGAAGAACACTAAGAGCAAGGAATATAACAAACCCAGCAATGATTTGCGGAGATGCTCGTCGCTTCTTTATATAGAGTCCGATAAGTGCAATAACAACAAGGATAAGAACGAGAAGCACCGCTCCTTGTCCCCCAGAAAATACACTAGGATTCTTTGTTGATGTTGTGGCAATACTGGTTTCGTCTTGCGCAACTGTAGCACCTGCAGCATTTGTGACTGCAACAGAAACTACTGGATTAAAACAGTTATGTTTTACTTGCACAGTTGCTGTTTGTACCCCGTTTTTTGGTGACGAAACTACTGCTTTACCGCAGGTAAGCCCTCCACTTGTCTTTATGACAACTGCAGCATCTTTGAAAACAGCCCCTGCACTAGTAAGCGCAAATGCTATTACTGCTTGTTCACCTTTAGCGTAATAATCCTTATCAGCAAGAATACTTTTGATAGAAGCAAATGATCCAAAGACACTGTATCCCGCAACAACACTGTTTGATACTGATTGTCCGTTTACAAGCTGTACGACTGTTTTATAGAGCCCTGCATCTTTTGGAACAGGAAGAGTGACTGCAATTGTTTTCTTTTCAGCTGGCTTCACCAAAAAAGGAGTAGTCGTACCTCCGATAGCTTCTACAGAAGCGCCGTAGATGTTTCCTGAAAATGTTTTAAAAGAAGGAGTGCCTGCAATAGGACCACTTGCGGTGTTGGTAACAACACAGGTAAGCACCGGTGCTTCGTTTTCACGGAGAAGCACTGTAGATGATAGTTGCAACGACTTTTTCTGTTCAGCACCACTGACAGTACAGCTTCCTGGGACAATAACGAGTCCCTTCTCTTCTGCACTGAAGGTGACATCTTTCAATGTCATCAGTCCAAGTGTAAGTCCTGACTTTTCAGAAACAACAAGCTGCATCGTGTAGGTACCACTAAGCACTGCTGGTGGTACATAGACTGCACTCTTCTTTAGAGTGCCTTGTTCCGCTAGAGCAAAAACCTCTGGGAAAACTGTCTCATCAACAACAACCCGATCTTTGTTCAAAAGGCGAATACCGTACATCACTTCAGGATGTGCACCTGCACCATTTGTCATGGTAAATGAAAAGGCAACCGAACGACCTACTTGGTCAGTAACGGAAGCACCTTGAATATTTACTTGCGAAAGTTGTCGAACTTGTTGCGCAAACGCGACAGGCGAAGCGACAAACATTCCGAGGACAATCAAAACACCTACAATGATTCTCTTCATATTAAAATTTTTATATTGAAAACAACTACTAATACTTGTAAAGTATAGCATTTAAAAAAGAGGAAAAGAAAAAACCTTCGGTGTACACCGAAGGTTTTAATCTTTTTGCATCTTACTACTTACTGCTTCACCCACCGTGTCCTAGTCAACGTTCCGTTAGACGACGGAGCTGACGTTAAGTCCATTACCGTTTCCGATATGAACTCAACTGTTTGAACCTTATTAGCTGTAGTGAGAGTATTTCCCACTAAAGCCCAATGACTGTTCCAGCTATCCTGAGGTGAACCGCAAACGGTCGTTTGAAGCGTCAGGAAGTAATCCTGCTGCTTAAAGACCATAGGAGGCTGGCACGGCATTGCTGCAGTACCATCAAACCATACCGTCTGACCTGGAAACAAAGCCCACTGGTTTGTTGCAACCCAGCGAGAACTTCCAGTGCAAATCAACCGTGTTTCATTCTGTGTAAACACAGAGACTGAAACGGTTTTTGTTGCAGGGGTCGTCCCCTCTTCGCCCTGAGCGACGAAAGCTAACTGCGTGTCAGCAGTTGCAGTAACAGTGTAAGATCCTGTTACGGCCGGCTGAACCTGGTTCCCCACCAACACTGTTTTTGCGTAAGCAGTGCTGAAAGGAATTGTAACCACTTGTCCATACAGCGCCTTTGCAGGCTCTGACACGGTCAGGGTTGGGTTTTGTTTAACCGGATCCGGATTTTTAGGGATGTCATCTTTGCCGCATGATGCAATAAAAAGGGTGGCAAATACAGCGCTCCACCCTAAAGCGCCTGTAAAAAACTTTTTCATTTTTTAGGTTTTCTAGGTGAGAGGCAATATCGCCAAAAGAAGTTTTAAGGTGCTTAGAGACCTTTGAGTACAGTATACACCTTTTAGGGCTTTTTGTCAAAGTTTTCCACAGGACTTGACCATTCTTAGCACATATACTACTATATGTGTAGTAAGTGTCCGGCCGAGAGGTGCGGACATTTCTGTTAAAAACCCTTACAAATCAATACAAAATCAATATATGTTAGATATAAAAGCCTTAAAAGTCGCCATCGAACAGCTCGAAAGTGAGCGTCGAATCGCTCGAGATAAGCTCATTGACGCTATTGAGCAGTCTCTTGCTGCGGCATACAAAAAAGAATACGGAAAGAAAGGGCAAGTAGTCCGCAGTCACATCGACCTTGATGCGGGGACTGTTGCTTTTGACCAGGTCAAGACGGTCGTTGACGGGTCTATGGTGTACTTCGAAGATGAAGACATCTCTGAAACCGACGAACGCGAAGCATACAACGAGGAAAAACATATCCTCCTCGAAGACGCGCGTATCATGAAAGCTGACGCACAGCTTGGTGATGAAATCGTGTTTGATCTTGAATCAAAAGACGATTTTGGACGTATCGCAGCACAAACAGCAAAGCAGGTTATTATCCAGCGTATCCGCGAGGCAGAACGTTCATCTATTATGGAAGAGTTCGGTGGAAAAGAAGGCGATATCGTTAGTGGGTATATCCAAAAAGTAGACCGTGGCACGGTGTTCATTGATTTTAACCGTGCAACAGGGGTTATTCCTCAAGCAGAACAAATACCAGGCGAGCACTACGCCCGAGGACAACGTATCCGTGGGTACCTCTATCACGTGGAAGAGTCTCCTCGTGGTATCAACCTTCGTATCTCTCGTACACATCCTAAGTTTCTCGAAAAACTCTTTGCATACGAATCTCCTGAAGTAGCAAGTGGCATCGTAGAAATCCGTTCTGTGGCACGAGAACCAGGAAGTCGTTCAAAGATCGCTGTGTACACTGCGGATGCAAACATTGATCCAGTAGGATCATGCGTAGGACAGCGTGGCGTACGTGTCAGTACTGTGATGAGTGAACTCGCAGGAGAAAAAATCGACATTATCGAATGGTCAGAAGATCCAGCGGAATTCGTTCGAAAAGCACTTTCTCCAGCAAAAGTACTCGACATCACCCTTGACGAACAAGAACACAAGGCAACTATTGAGGTTACCCCCGATCAGCTTTCTCTTGCAATCGGTAAGGGAGGGCAAAATGTTCGACTTGCTGCACGACTTACCGGATGGAAAATCGATATCAAAGGCAACGAAGACGCTCCTGTGGCAGAACAAGAAGAAACAGCAACAGACGACTTCCAGCCGCTTGCGTCTCTTTCAAATACCGATGAAGCGCCAATGATTAGTAGCAGTAACGAAGAATTAGAATAAACATCACATGAATCTTCTCCACGAAATCACCGCAGGGAAACAAACCCCGCATGTCATCAATGTTATTGTCGAAATCCCGAAAGGATCAAAAAACAAATACGAGCTTGATAAAGAAACAGGTCTGATCACTCTTGATCGTGCGCTACACACTTCTCAAGACTATCCTTTTGACTATGGGTTTATGCCACAAAGCCACTGGGCCGACGGCGACCCACTTGATGTGGTCCTCCTCACTACGTATCCGCTAGCACCAGGAGTACTCGTAAAAGTACGCCCTGTTGGTATCATGCACATGGTAGATGACGGTGAAAGCGATGCGAAGATCCTCGGTGTGCCAGATCATGACCCTCGTTGGGATGATGTGCAAGACCTTGAAGACATCAACAAGCATACCCTCAAAGAAATCGAGCACTTCTTCCTTACCTATAAGAAACTGCAAAACAAAGAAGTGCACATTGATGGTATCGAAGGGAAAGAACAAGCACTTGCTGCAATCACAAAAAGCCAAGAGCTCTATAAAGAAAAATTTGGAAACTAACCCACAAAAAAGACCGCTTTTGCGGTCTTTTTTGCCCTCTAGGTAAAGAGAGGCATCCTGTAAGAAGCCCTCTACCAAATCGTCAGTATTTGTGTATACTAAGAAACGATATGAAACGCTTTATTACTCTAGGATTTATTGTTATAGCACTTCTCCCACGCCTTGCTGCCGCACAAGAAAAGGTAGGTATTTCTCCTGTACAAAAGGAAACAGCTGAGATCAGAAAACCAACAAAAGAAGAAATTGCACAAACAAAAAAACAAAAAATGGAAGCTGACTTCCAAGAAACTATCAAACAACTCACCGCTGTGGCAACACGAACTCAAACAGCTATTGATCTCCTTTCAAAAAATGGAAAAGATACATCAGACGCTCAAGTGCTCCTCACTAAAGCGACTGACGCATTAACAGCTGCACAAACGAGTCTCGATATCTTAAGTGCGACACCTGAAAAACCATCAGAAGAAAAAATCCCTCCAAAAGCAGCAAAAGCTGTCCCTTCTATAAAAGAACAAGTGAAAAAGATTCAAGACACACTCAAAGAAAGTCGTGATGCGCTTATAAAAAGCATTGCAACGCTCAAAGAAATACTCGCTCCACAAAAAGAAGCAGAACAAGAATCATAGTTTATGGATAAGAGCACCCTTACACAAACAACGCTCGCACAGATTCCGGAAGAATTTCGTCCAAACAAACATGAACACCGAAGCCCTTGGGCATTGATAAGTATCTTTATTATCGTCATCGTCTTTGGAGCATTTTTTATTTTTAGAAAAAATCGGATTGTTACAACTCTCTCTGTAGTACCAACACCTTCTTCTACACCCACAACAAAAACGCCCCCAGCACTTTCTGAGCTTGAAGCTTCAGTTGGGGCAATCACCATTCCGGACTATACCGAAAGTCTCTAACTATTCGTGTTTTGTCGAAACTACGCCAGTATGTTAGACTGTCGCCACAATGAAAAAACACAATGTGCAAACAACAGTAAAAACCTTGGAAAACGCAATGGTTGAAATACAAGGAACACTTTCTTGGGAAGATTTTAGTACATATGAAAAGAAAGCCTTTGAGCGACTTGCTGCCCACTTAGAAGTAGACGGTTTTCGTAAAGGAAATGTTCCCGAAGCAGTAGCAAAAAGCAAAATTGGCGACGAGCTCATTCTGGCAGACATGGCTGAGCTTGCGATTGCAGAGCTCTATCCTACAATTCTTGAAACTGAAAAAATTGATGCTATTGGACACCCGGCGCTTGCCATAACAAAACTTGCACGAAACAATGAACTCAGATTCACTCTCACGACAGCAGTGCTCCCAAAAATAACACTTCCAGAATATAAAAAAGTAGCAAAAGGGATCGCCGCAAAAGCGCCTGCAACAGCAACCGAAGAGGAAATCGATAAGGTTGTTGAGGATCTCCGACAAATTCGTGCGTATGGACATGTACATGATCACGCAGATCATGACCATGGGCACACCGAGCAGCTTCCTGAAGTGAACGACGAATTTGCAAAATCTTTTGGTAACTTTGCAACAGTAGCAGAACTCCGAGCAAAAATTAAAGAAAATATCCTTAAAGAAAAAGAACAAGGGGAAAAAGACAAACGACGCATTGCTATTATGGACGCAATCATCGCCGAGACGACTTTCCCTGTACCAGCAGTTGTTATTGCTTCAGAACAAGAAAAGATGATCGGACAAATGGAGCAAGAAGTAACACGGAGTGGTATGAAGTTTGAAGAATACCTCACCCATATCAAAAAAACTCGTGAAGAGCTGGTAAAAGAGTTCGCGCCAGAAGCAGAACGACGTGCACGCTTTCAAATGCTCATCAATGCAATCGCCAAAGATGCTGGTATAGCACCAACAGAAGAAGAGGTGAAGAAAGAAGCTGAATCGCTGATGGCCACATACCCAGGGGCAGATCTTGCTCGAACTACAGCATACGCTGACATGGTACTGACAAACGACAAGGTCCTCTCAATGCTCGAAGAACAATAAAAAAACCCCTCCAAACGGAGGGGTTTTGTTTTAGGAAAAAACATTGTTAATAGCAGAGAGTGTTTCACGATGCCCCGCCATATAAGAAGTTGCAGCACCTATGGGAAGAGCAGTGTGACTAACAAGGGACAGTTCACCAAGAAAATCTTGCATCCGGTGATACCCCCAGTGGATAGCCGCAACCTCCTTTGATGGAAAATCACTTTTCCATGAGACAGTGCGCATGTGCCCCCAAATACCAAGAGTGCTCAGAACTTTTGCTGGAACCTTTCTTTTTGAAAGCCCTTGTGGTTTTGCTGAGAGCACCTCTAAAATCTTAGCAGTTTCATAAAGTTTGGAGAAAAGAATGCTCTGCTTGTTTTCAGGAAGGTCTTCCCACTGAGAAACAACTTCCAACCGCAAATCCGGGAGTGGTTGCGGTGCGAGCACCACATAAGAACCCAGCTTGTTTGCACTTGCATACTCTCCTTTTTGAGGAAAACGCACAACAGGAAGTATGGCTTCTGTTCCATACAGATAAGGAGAGAGCTCAGTGAAATACTCAAGCGCTGTATAGTAGGGCGGCCAAGTATCAGCGCTAATCAGAACACAATCAATACCAAGGAATCGAAGTATTCCGATATGCTCCCAGACATTAAGGACGTGCCCTTTATAAAAAAGTTGTACTCTTCCTTTTTTATATCGTGCGATACGCCAATCTATTGGAATGATTTCATCACCAACCTTCCACCACCATCCAAGTTTACTGTATGGAGCAAAAGTGATAGCACTTCTTTTGTTTAAGAAGTTTTTTCCTGTTATTGTTACAGAACGAGACAATAGTTTTTGTTTAATATCCATTTTGTCTTTTTTTCTAGAGACTACTAGAAAACAAGAAAAAGTCAAAAGAAAAAGCCCCTAAAGGCTTTTATTTTTGTAGCAAACCCAGAAACGTCATCTGGATTTCAATGAGTTCTATATATGAATACATGGCAAGGTTTTTGTTTATTTAATTCTACAATAGAAATACATATAGTCAATGTATTCCCCTTTTACTACCAAAACGGTATAGTACCTCTATACTGCAATGCTGCTACGACCGTCTGCCGATAGTATTATTCATTTTGATTTTTTGAACACACATATGTTGATTCCAACCGTTATTGAAAAGACAGGGATGGGAGAGCGTGCATACGATATCTACTCTCGCCTCCTTAAAGAAAGAATTGTTTTTATAAACGATGAAATAAACGATCACACCGCAAACCTTGTTATCGCCCAATTACTCTTTCTCGCAAACGAAGATCCTAAAAAAGATATTCATCTGTATATCAACTCACCAGGAGGATCAATCACCGCAGGACTTGCTATTTATGACACCATGCAATTTATCAAACCCGATGTGAGCACATACTGTCTGGGACTCGCAGCATCAATGGGGGCGCTGTTACTTCTTGCTGGAAAAAAAGGGAAACGCTACGCACTTCCTCACGCTCGCGTCATGATTCATCAACCATGGGGCGGTGTCCAAGGGCAGTCAGTAGATATTCAGATCCAAGCAAAGGAATACGAGAAAATGCGAAAAACAACTGACGGCCTTATTGCAAAACATACTGGGCAAAAACTCGACAAAGTAGAAAAAGATACCGATCGAGATTTTTGGATGTCAGCTGAAGAAGCAAAGAAATATGGCATCGTCGATGCGGTGATTACAAAAACTCCTAACGAAAAATAATCTCCATGGACAACTTCATCCTCGCAATCGCCATGCTCCTTGCAGGTGGAGCGCTTGGGTACAGTATTAGAGCAGTTATTTTTGTTCTCAGAAAAAACTCTGTCGAGTTCTCTGTTTCACAGCGACTAATGCACGCTCGTGAGCAAGCACAAAAAATCGTTGACGAAGCTCAAGAAAAAGTCACCGCGTTGTGGGACGAAATAAGAGATACTGAAAAACAAAAAGAGGGTGACTATAAGCAAACCGAGGATCGTCTTATAAAGAAAGAATCTCTTCTTGATATTCGAGCACAAGAGCTGGATGAGCGCTCTCGACAACTAGAACAACGCTCCCTCCAAGTAGAAACACTTACCCGACAGGCTGAAACACTCCTTGAAACACGAGAAAGTGAACTCGAACGCCTTGCGGGATTCTCACAAGAAGACGCACGGAACGCACTTGTTATTGATACACAAAAAAAATATGAGGAAGATCTTCTTGTGCAGAGCATGAAACTCGATACCGTATTACGAGAAACCCTTGAAGAGAGGGCAAAAAACATTCTTCTTACGACAATTCAACGACTTGCCGTGCCAACAACCAACGAACTCACCACTGCAACTGTCACACTCCCTAGTGATGACCTCAAAGGGAAAATCATCGGAAAAGAAGGAAGGAACATACGAGTATTCGAACGTATCGCAGGGGTAGAGCTGTTAGTAGATGAAGCCCCAGGATGTATTATTGTTTCTTGTTTTGATCCAGTACGACGAGCTATTGCAGCAGATGCTCTGGAGGTACTCGTAAAAGACGGCAGGATCCAACCCGCAAAAATCGAGGAGGAGCTTGAAAAAGCAAAAGAGCGAATTCACCAAACCATCAAAGATAAAGGTGCCCAAGCTGTCTATGAGTGCGGGATTTACACGCTTGATCCGCGAGTTGTAGCAATACTCGGGAGACTGCACTACCGCACAAGCTATGGACAGAACGTATTGCAACACTCTATTGAAATGGCGCACATTGCAGGAATGCTCGCAGCCGAGCTTGGTGCGGATGTTGCTATAGCAAAAGCTGGAGCACTTGTGCACGACATAGGAAAAGCACTTGACCACGAGTTTGAAGGAACACATGTAGAGATTGGAATAAAAATGCTTCGACGTTTTGGCACCGATGAAAAAATTATTAGCGCAATGAAGAGTCACCACGACGACTGTCCTCACGAATCAGTAGAAGCAGTACTCGTACAGACCGCAGATATGATATCTGGAAGTCGACCTGGTGCACGCCGAGACACTGCCGAGATGTACCTCAAACGACTCACCGACCTCGAAGGCCTTGCCACACGGTTTGGTGGAGTAGAAAAAGCATACGCACTACAAGCAGGAAGAGAGATTCGCATTTTTGTTCATCCAGAAGCTATCTCCGATATGGAGGCGCGAACACTTGCTCGATCAATAGCACAAAATATTGAAGAAGAGCTACGCTATCCAGGACAAATAAAGGTGACCATTATTCGGGAAACTCGTATCACTGACTATGCACGATAAAAAAAATACTCGGACCATGTCCGAGTATTTTTTTTACTGTATACTTGTAAATATGTTTACTCCTCGCGAAACTTTTTCTACAACACAACAAGAGCTATCACACCTTGGCCAAGAATCGCAGCGCGCATATATATTACAGAAAGAACATGTTCGATCGCTCGAATCAGCAACGACACATACCGTTGAAACATACGCTCGAGCACAAGCAGCTGATTTTCTCCATGAGAGCGCAATACTTCCCGCCCATGAGGCAGAGCGCATTATTCTTCGACTTAAACCAGAGTCTCATGACAAAAAAATAGAAGAGCTTTTTGGTGTCATGGTAGAAAAAGGAGTTAAAAACGCTCTTGATATTGTACAAAAAATGAAAGACCCTCATTTACGAGATGATTTTCATCGATTCCTTGTGCAGTACCTCCATAGTATCGGAGCAATCCCAGGACTTAAAGAAAAAGATGGTCTCTATAGTGAGCTTTCTCACACGCTCTTTTCTATCGCTCTCCCCCAAGAAGAAAATGAGGACTTCAAAAAGAAAACAGCTGCAATGGAACAGTTTTGTACAAGTCTTGTTTCACTTGTTGGTATTGGTAACAGCGTTGCAATAGAACTCGCAGTTGAACACAGTAGGAAAGATATTGTTGTCTATATTGCCGTACCCAAAAATACTATTGACGGCTTTGAGAAGCTTGTACATTCTTTTTTTCCTGGAGCAGCAGTGGAGGAAGCAGTAGATGATTACAACATTTTTGGAACTGAGACGCCAGCAATTTCTGGAAGTACAGCAACACTACGAGATGCAGCATGGAAACCATTGCAAACATACGAGGATTTCCAAAACGATCCTTTTGGTGCAATCCTAGGAGCCCTTTCTCGTATAGCAGAAACAGGAGAAGGCTGCGCTATACAGTGTGTTATTGCAGAACCGTTTGAGCGTATTACCGAACGAAACAACGCTATTATCAGCGATACACAAAAAGGAGGAGTCACTGTCAAAGATCTTTATAAGAATGCAACTGAAGGAGTAGTTACTGGTCTTGCAAAGGAAGCATGGTCACTATTTTCTTCAAAAAAACACGAAGAAAACACCACTGTTGATACTGAAGGGTTGGAACTTCTCAAAAAGAAAAATAGTGCCCGTATCGTAGAAGCAACACTGCGCATTATTGCGAGTGCTCAAAACAGTACACGCGCTGAACAACTACGTACATCCGTAGAGGCGACCTTTGGTCAATTTACACACCCACAAGGAAATATGCTCACCTGGGTTCCAGCAAAAGGTGATGCCCTACTATCACTCGCAGAAGATTTCTCATTCCGTCGCAGCGGGAGAAATCCGCTTGAACTCTCTCTCAAAGAAACCGCTTCTCTTTTTCACTTCCCTACAGGAACCAAGAGCCCCCACGAGCTTATAGGAAACGACGGTGTAAGCGCGCCTGCACCACAAAACGCAACTCAAAGAGGAGAAGGAGTGTACCTTGGAACCAATACCTTCAGAGGACAAACGAGTGATATATTCCTCGCAAAAGAAGACCGTGTTCGTCACTGTTATGTGATAGGGCAAACAGGGACAGGAAAAACGACCATACTAAAAAACATGGTGATCCAAGACATCAAAAACGGTAACGGCGTCTGCTTCATTGATCCACATGGAAGCGATCTAGAAGATATTTTGGCAAATATTCCTGCTGAACGTATCGACGATGTTATCTACTTTGACCCAGCGCATACCGCTCGACCTATGGGGCTCAACATGCTTGAGTATGATATACAGTTTCCTGAACAAAAAATCTTTGTTATCAACGAACTTCTTGCTATTTTCAACAAACTCTTTGATATGAAAGTTGCCGGAGGGCCTGCCTTTGAACAATACTTCAGAAACTCTGCAGGGTTGGTCATGGAGGATCCCGAAAGTGGATCTACACTACTTGAAATTGGACGAGTACTTTCTGACAAAGCATTCCGACAGATGAAACTCGAACGATGCAAAAACCCTATCATCAAACAGTTTTGGGAAAATGCAGAAAAAACTACAGGTGAAGCCTCTCTTGCAAACTTTGTTCCCTACATCACCAACAAGTTTGATGTATTCATCTCTAACGACATCATGCGTCCAGTGATTGCGCAACAAAAAAGTGTTCTTAATTTCCGCGAAATAATGGACAAGAAAAAAATACTTTTGGTAAACCTTTCAAAAGGACGCCTCGGAGATATAAACTCTCACCTTATCGGTCTTGTTCTTGTAGGAAAGCTCACCATGGCAGCACTCTCTCGTGTGGATATGGTTGGCAAAGGACCGATCAACGATTTCTACCTCTATATTGATGAGTTCCAAAATGTTACTACTGACTCTATTGCAACCATTCTCTCAGAAGCTCGAAAATATCGACTTTCACTTACCGTTGCACACCAATACATTGAACAGCTTGAAGAAAATATAAAAAACGCAGTATTTGGTAACGTCGGAAGTATGATCATTTACCGTGTTAGCCCTGAAAATGCTGCAGTATTCGAACGCCAACTTGCGCCAACCTTTACTCCTGATGATATTCTCAAGTTACAAAACTTCAACGCTATCGCGAAAATGTTGGTACAAGGAATCCCAGAAAAACCTTTCACGCTTCGCATTCCTCCACCACCAAAAGGAAACGCTACGATTGCTGAAAAGGTAAAAGAGTTGTCGTATCTCAAATATGGACGCCCTCGTGAGGAGGTTGAGAACGAAATAATGGCACGGTATCGCTAAGCACCGCCACCCCTCTTTACTAGAGGGGTTTTGTGTTATTATAGGTGCATATGAGTGAAAAAATCCCCCCAGAAATAGAGATCCAAGGCCAAGAAGAACACGCACCAGCACACACTGAAGAGGGTGCACTAGAAGTACCTGTTATTAAAACAGAAGCAGTAGAAGAAACAAATGCCAAAGTACAAGAAGTAAGCGCTGCTATTCATGAAGAGCTAGCAACAGCTACAAAAGAAGTAGAAAAGACCCCTGAGGTACCAGGTACTAGTTTTACCGTTATGAGTGATAAACAAACCGCAAGCGAGGGCTTCCTTAAGAGAGCAGCCGCAAAAGGAAGAAAAATGCTCATGCTCCTTGGTATGACAGGTGTTATGGCATCTTCTGCGCACGCAGGGAGCAACTCAACACTAGAACATGATGGTGGTAGTACGCCAGAAAAAACGGCGGCAGCACCAAGCGAAGGAGAGAAGCCATACGAACAAGTCTTTTCTCAAGAAAAAGTAGGGCACATCACCCTTGAAGGGCGTATGCTTATACCTCAGTCAGATACTACAAGAGAATTCTATTCAGTATACTTCTCTCATGATGGAAAATCAGAAAATACCTTAGGAGAATTTTTGACCCTCATGAAAAAAAAGGGATATATTCCAGCTAATGGTAAAATGCTTGAAAAAATCTATAACCAAAACAAGGATGACCCACTGTTTAACAAAAAAGCGAAATGGTTGCTTGCCCCAATACCAGCAGGAGACATTGACGATACTCGACCTAATGAAGAAAAAGTCATTAATCATGAAGACGGGTCAATTGAATATATTTTTCCAACAAACGCAGTTTACCCTACTAAAAACCCTGTGGGGCTTGGGCGCTACGAGATCAGCCAAGGAATTCCAAACGATAGCTACGGATTCCTTTTCTACAAAGTAAAAACCACTGCACACTACCAAGAAGGACTCTAACAGTTAGCAGAAAAACGAAACCCTCCGACTGGAGGGTTTCTTGCGCAAAAAGCGCGGAAGAAATGATTGTCGCACCTCGCGACACATTTTTTTGTACTCTTCATCCCCCAACGCTTTTCGCATTAGGCGATTTTCGTGTCTTACAGTTATAACAATCAACATGATCGCCATAACCAAAACAAAACAGATTATCCAAAGTACGAAAAATAAAACAATGTTGTTCATAAAAACGGATTTTTGATTTAAGTATATTATAACACATAATATGTTTTTTTGCAAATATTGGATACCTTGCACCGAAAAAGCCTTGGTATATAATGATAAAAGCGAAACGCCCTCGTTTTCGCATACACACTGACGAGATTATTAGCACCTAGTCCTTTGGGATTTCCCAAATACAGCTATGAATAAACAAGCACTTGTTGAACTCGTGCACAACAAACTCGGCGGTACGAAAGTGCAAGCCGAAGAAGTTGTAGAGAGTCTGATCGAAGCGATCACCAAGACCCTCAAGAAAGGCGAAGAAGTTTCTATCGCTGGTCTTGGTATCTTTTCAGTAAAGACCCGCGCTGCTCGAATGGCTCGCAATCCAAAAACTGGAGAGCAAGTAAAAGTTGCAGCAGCCCGCGTTCCTCGCTTCCGCGCAGCGAAAGCACTCAAGGACGCTGTCAAATAGTCATTTTCCGGTACCGGAGCATGATCTCGCAAAACAACCCCACGAAGGGGTTGTTTTGTTTGACAAATGAGTGTCATGGGGTAGTATAAGGAAAAATATATTTCCAATATGAAAAAAGTTCTGTTGTTGTCTCCGCAGGGCACTGATGTTTCTGAAACAAGAAACGTTTTGCTGCAATCAGGTCTTCGACCTGAAAACATTTTAGCAAAAAGTATCACTGAGATCCCTCCATCAGATTTTCCACGAATAGTGGCAAAGAATGATATTTCCAGGGTACTGATCTTTGGTATTGACCCAGGGACGATCAAGACCTTGATGCAAAAAGTACAAAAAACACTCCAGAATCAAATCTGCCCACAATTTTTTAAAAAAGCAGAAGGAGAAAAAGACCAAAACCTCACCTTTAAAGGTGTCACCGGTTCTTGTAAAGTAATCAATTGTCCTACTGAAATATTTCGGTAGTAAAAAGAGCCTTACCGCTGTAGCAGTAAGGCTTTATTTTTATACAGGCCTCCTTCCAAGAAGTTTGAGGAAGCGTACATGAGAAGCAAGAGCATCACGCATCGTGTTATGCACGACCATTTGCACACCATGCTTTTGACATATTGGCTTGATAAGCCGATGAATCACGGGATAGTGTACATGAGAAAATCCCGGAAAAAGATGATGCTCAATTTGGAAATTGAGTCCTCCTACCCACCAACTAAGCACACTGTTCTCCACAGCAAAGTCTGCAGTTGTCACAACTTGGTGACGGAACCATTCTGTCTTGTGCACCGTTGCTGCGCTAGGGTGTTGTGTTTCATCCACACTATGCGCAAGTTGAAACACTGTTGCAATCTTGAGTCCACAGGATAGCGACATAACACTATACCCTATCACCCACTGCCACACACCAAGTGTATACATAGGCACAACAACAAAAAACAGTATGTGTACAACTTTGCTCATCCAGAAGAGCACGTGTTCTCCTGGCGAAAAAGCAATAGGGCTCTTGTACAGAATCCTTCGTGTAAAATACTTCTTGTAATCATTCCACCATACCCACTGTAGATACAGGAGACTGTAGAAAAATCGCCAGTACCACCATTTATGCTGGTGGCGATGTCTAGGTCGCCAGGGCTGTTCTTCATGTAAACGCAACCTCTCTGCTGTTTCAATGTCTTCATCAAACCCATCAATGTTGGTATGGGTGTGGTGAATAATGTTGTGTTTCGTTTTCCAGAGCGTGTCATTTGCCCCGAGAAAGTTCAAGGATAATCCCGCCACTGTATTGATCCATGCCTTTTTACTGTAGCTTCCGTGTAACGCATCGTGCATCACACAAAAACCTATTCCAGGGAGAATATATCTTCCCAAAAGAACTACCGCAAAAAGCTTTAACCACCATGGTGGAGCCATCCCTACAATAAAAAAGTACAGTGCGAAGAACAAGGAAAACAGGACAATCGTCTTTTGATACAAACGCCAATCCCCTTTTTCGCTTATCCCATGAGAATCGAAATACTCGTAAACAACATTTTTGACTTCTGTTGTGAAGTCGCCTGCATTTGTAAACTTTGGAACTAGTTGTTTCATAGTTGAAGTTTTTTGTGAAAGAAAAAGATGTTTCCTTATAGTGTAGCAATAGTACAGAAGCTGTAAATTGACAAAAAAGTATCTTGCCGTAGTATCAAGAAAAAAGGAAAAATGCAAAAAATAACAATTTTACTCTTCAGCTTCAACGCTGAAGAAATCGTTATGCAGCTCAAAGAGCTGCTCCCTGTAACCACTGTAGTGTCGTGTGCTCCAAAAGAAAACGCATACGACCCAGTGAGGAAAGAAAGGCCGAGATGGGTATTTATAGACGCTTGCCTCCCCGAAACGCTTATCGAAGAGGTTCACAACGCTTCTGAAGAGGCAAAGTGGGATTTCGATATTCAACTTGATCATATCCTGGTAGGGCACACTGATCTTCGACCACCCGGGGTGCATATCTTCCGAGGTCTAAAAGAGGCTGCAGAACTTATTAAGAAAAATTTTTAACCACGAGCGCCGGAAACGGTGCTTTTTTTTATAACCGTTTGTTTACCTACTCTTACGTTGTGCGAGTACGGGGAATCGAACCCCGGTCTCAACCTTGGGAAGGTCGCATTCTACCACTAAACCATACTCGCAAATGCCCTGTGGCACTATTTTACTCCCCTTTTATCAAAAACAAAAATACTCTAGAAAATCTCTTCTAGAGTATTTTTGTTTTGTGCGGGATAGGGGAATCGGACTCCTGCTCTCAGTTTGGAAAACTGATGTTCTACCATTAAACTAATCCCGCGTATTGTTATCTTAACAAAAAGTCGTTCAAAATCAAAGACTTTTTAGGGGCGCTATTTTAAACCCTAAGTCGGGGTGCCGGGATTCGAACCCGGAGTCACCTGTTCCCAAAACAGGCATGTTAGCCGTTACACCACACCCCGACTTAGCTTTCAAAGACCCAGCACTATTCGTATAGGAAAGTACGAAGCACACTATACTACAAATCCTCTCGATTTACCAGAGTTACTCAATGTCAAAAATCTCCACAATAGATCCCTGCCCTGAGAGAAGCACCACAATCCCCTGTATACGGTAATGAGAAATCTTTTTTGTTGCTACATAATACTGCGCAGATACATACACCTTCTGCATTTTTTGTTTTGTCAGGTTTTCTGCTGGGTTTATCAAACCTCCCTGTTTCCCTGTCTTTACCTCAAAAAAATACCAAGTAATCCCTTTTTTCGCGACAACGTCAATCTCTCCATATCGATTGGCGACATTTCGCTCAATAACAACGAAGCCATTCTTTTTGAGGAAATCGCAGGCAGCACTCTCTCCTAGCTCCCCAATTTTTTGTGTTTTAGAAGTAAAATGTTTCACGTGAAACGTCTCCCCTCTCTTGTTTCATATGAAACAAATTAGGGCTTATGTACAAAGGTTTTTTAGCAACAAATCATAAGGACACTTCTAGTATACGCCATAAAAAGGCGTCTGTTATCCTATCTACACACACACTTATCCACAGTTTTGTCAAAAAAACTGAAAAATAAGGTGAAAAACAACATATACGACGCCTTTTGTCTAAAAGACGTCTCATAGCATGGTGCGTACCTATATAAAAAGCCCCTTATCAGGGACTTTTTATATTTTGTGCGGCTACAGAGAATCGAACTCTGGTCTCGTCCTTGGCAAGGACGCATTCTACCACTAAACCATAACCGCTTATTCAAAGTTTTCATCCTGCGCTAAAGAAATCCATTTCATGATCTTTTTCTTTAAAACAGTACTTGAGATTATACTCATACCAGTACCATATTGCAATCTCCCAACCTCCTCCTTCCCCTTAATGATCTGAGTTTTATAAAACTGTTCTCTGGAAATACCTAAAAGGTTCGCCCACACTTCCTTGCACAAGGATTCGTTCAAAGCAGAAGAGATACTTAGACATACCCGCAACTTCTCCCTTGAAATACCTAGATATTTCAAGGAAAAAGCTAAAAAAATCTTATGGAGAGAAAAGTCGGTATTTGTAATCCTTACAAAATGTCTTGACTGCCTATCTCCTTCTCCTGCATAAATCATAAGCCCTGCCCAAAATAAGGGGTCTTTTCGATATAGTTGGTACTCTTTCTCCGCTTCTTTTTCAACAAGAGCATACTGGTACTGCAACTTAAGTTTCCGTACCATGTTCATCCGCTCCATCCGTTCTTTTGAACCGCCTATATTTTTTTTGGAATGTTCTGAAGAAAGCTGTTTTGACCATTCTTCCCCCTTAAACCAGGTAGAAAGTGTTGCACGTGAAACTCCCGTATCGCGGTGTATTTCTCGGTAGGTTCTTCCCTCTCTACGCAATTGGAATATTCTTTGCTTATCAGGTCTCATTATTTATAAGTATAATACGACGGTTTTATTTTACAAATCTAACGTCTTGTACTATTATTAAGACACGCACCTATGGTGAAATGGATATCACAGCGGTCTTCGGAACCGTTATTCTGGGTTCGAGTCCTGGTAGGTGCACAAAGTAATCTCTATGAAAAAAATAAATAAAGAACAAATCCCTCTATTTGTTTCACATGTAACAAAGCGCCTGCAAGATGCTGGGTTTGAAGCCTACCTAGTCGGTGGATGTGTCCGAGACCTTCTTATGGGGAACAAGCCCAAAGATTGGGACCTTACAACTAACGCTCGCCCGGAAGAGGTCCAAGCTGTATTCTCAGAACTCAAGACCGTGTACGAAAACACCTTTGGAACGGTTACCATTTTAAACATGCCCCCAGAGGAAACTATAGGTGTTACACGTGTAACACCTGACCAAGACAATACCGTCCAGGCAACAACATATCGTTCTGAAGGAGGGTATAGTGACAACCGTCGTCCTGACACTGTTTCCTATGAAACAGTGCTCGAAAAAGATCTTGAACGCCGAGATTTCACCATAAACGCCATAGCCTATGACCCCATAAAAGACATTGTAAAAGACATATTTGAAG
Organism: uncultured Candidatus Saccharibacteria bacterium; assembly: GCA_964577515.1. Taxonomy (GTDB): domain Bacteria; phylum Patescibacteriota; class Minisyncoccia; order Phycocordibacterales; family UBA9973; genus UBA4124. Next base: position 59,485 of record CAZNZN010000001.1, read on the forward strand.
GTATAAAAGACATAAAAGACAAAGTTGTTTCTTGTGTCCTTGAGCCAAGTACTCGCTTCCGAGAGGATGCTCTCCGTATGGTTCGTGCAGTAAGGTTTTCCACAACACTAGGATTTTCTATTGCACCAGGTACACTAAGTGCGATAGAGAAGGAGCACCGTCTTGCACAGCACCTTTCTCAGGAAAGAATCCGCGATGAGCTTCTCAAAATAATCTCTTCAAAAGAACCAGCCTACGGGGTAGACCTTTTGCAAAAAACAGGACTTCTTTCCCATATACTCCCAGAGCTTGAGGAAGGGCTTGGATGTGAACAAAAAGGGGCCCATATTTATGATGTCTACCAACACTGTCTCCACGCACTCCAGCATGCAGCGGACAAAAACTTTTCATTAGAGGTACGTCTTGCTGCACTTTTCCATGATATTGGGAAGCCAAGAACGCGCCGATATGACAGCAAGAAAGACAAATACACCTTTTTTGGACATGAAGTAGTAGGGGCAAAAATGGCAAAGATAGCACTCGAACGATTAAAAGTCTCACGTGAAACAGTCTCACGTGTAACATCCCTGGTGCGAAACCATATGTTTTTCTCAGATACCGAGCAGATCACGCTCTCTGCGGTTCGACGTATTATTGCAAAAGTAGGACCTGAACATATATGGGAACTCATGCAGGTCCGAGAATGTGACCGTGTAGGTATGAAAAAGGCTGAAGCGCCATACCGACTCCGCAAGTATCACGCTATGATTGAGGAAGCACTTCGAGACCCGATATCTGTGGGGCAGCTTGCTATAGACGGAAACTACCTCATGAAGGAGTTAGATATGAAACCAGGACCTCGTATGGGGTGGCTTCTCCATGCGCTCCTTGAAGAGGTACTCGAAAACCCAAGCATAAATACTGTTGAACAACTCACAGAACGAGTAAAAGACCTCGAGGAACTCGAAGACAAAGACTTAAAAACACTAGGGGAGAAGGGGAAGGAGAAGAAAGAGGAAGTAAATGAAGGAGAAGTACAGCAATTGCACGCGAAACATAACGTAAAAAAATAACCCCTTTCCAGGAGGTTAGTTTTTTTGTAATGCATGCGGAGAAACCACCAAAGGAGAAAAAGCTGTGGTATCCAAGACATCAGAGCAACAATAATCAGTCTCCTCCTTAGTAAAAAGCGCTTCATTTGCTTTTTTACTATAGGAAAGTTGATCCAGTACCCTGCAATACAGTGCTTCATTTTTTGAAAGCACCCTGCTAAGCAACCTGCGGTCTTTTCGTGAAAGAAGGTACTCTTCTTTCATAAGAGCTGCTAGGGAATTACCTTTGGAGACGATCCATTCAAGCTGTAATGTTGCGTGTTCTAACATTGAAACGGTGTCAAACACATGATAGCGCAGTACCCAAAGGTTGATCGCTGTAGTTTGCCGATAGATAAGACAGATTGCTTCAAACAATCTAAGAAACATGGTGATATTTTTGGGACACTCTCTATAAGAGATCTCTTGCCAAAAATCAGCCAGTCCACTCGTGATTTGATCATGGTTTTTAAAGGTTCTCTTCATAAAAAGCTTTTCTTGAGTATAACAAAACCCCCTTCTTAGAGAAGGGGGGAGAAATGGGAGAGGTCGTTGACTAACACATACCAGAAGTGAGCATTCGTTCCTTTTGCGCTCTTTTAGCGCTTCTGTATTGGAAAAATCCCCAAACAAGCGTCACAAGAGCCGCCAGAGCAGAAAGCCCTGCAATGACAACGGCAAACAATGTTACCGGCTGAACCTTAAAGAGAAAGACAATGCTTACACCAATGATACCCGCACCAGCGAAGCATCCGGCAAGAACAAGTGGTAGTTTCATAAACAACAGGTTTATATGTTTTGCATCATACTACCACAAAACAGCTTGTCGTACAGAGCTAATCACTGAGTTCAAGCACGACAGGGCAGTGATCACTCCCAAAAACGTCTGGCAAAATACTTGCATGTACAACTCGATCTCGAAGAGTAGCGCTTGCAACTATATAGTCGATACGCCACCCAACATTGCGTTCGCGTGCTTTTGCAAAGTGGCTCCACCATGTATATCCACCGTTTCCGTTATGGAATAGCCGGTAGGTGTCGACAAAACCTGCAGCAACAATGCGGTCGAATCCTTCACGTTCTTCATCAGTAACCCCCTTGTTGCCAACATTATCCTTTGGACGAGCGAGGTCATCTGGAGTATGTGCGACGTTGAGATCCCCACAGAATACCACCGGCTTTTTCTCCTCGAGCTGTTTCATATAAGCGAGAAATGCTGGATCCCACCCCTTGTGCCGAAGAGGAAGGCGAGAAAGGTCGTCTTTTGCATTTGGCGTATAGACGGTCACGACAAACATATCTGCAAACTCTGCAGCAATAACGCGCCCTTCAGTGTTGAGGTCTCCATATTCATCAACGAGGGAGTATTTTTTTGCGATAGCTTCCGGTATATCGTTTGTCACAGAGAGCGGTTTTTGTTTTGAAAAAAGAGCAGTACCACTATACCCCTTACGCGATGCACTGTTCCAATACTCGTAATACTGCGAAAGATCAACTTCGTTTTGGTGCTGCTCTGCTTTTGTTTCTTGAAGACACAAGACATCTGGATCGTGCGTTTTGATAAATGGAAGGAGAAGTCCCTTTTTATGTACCGCTCTGATACCGTTGACGTTCCAAGAGATGATTTTCATACTTCTCATCATAACAAAAAAATCGACCAAAAGGTCGATTCACAAAAAAGATGCAAGCACGTACTTTTTTTCTTCGGCAGAAAGTGCCTGACTCATGCACTGGTACTTCACCCCTCCAATATAAGCTTCTTTGACCTCTGATGAGTGAACATCTGCAAAAGAAAGCGACGGTTTCTCCTTCGTATCCTTCCCATACGTCGTATGAAGTATCTGACGAATAGCCCACACAAACTCTTCGAGTCCTGTAGCTTGGAGTGGTATTACTGAGCGTTTGGGAGCGAAAAGGACTGCTTCTGCAACAATGCACGATATATGTGTATACTGCGTTTCAACTCTCCGAATTTCTTTTATATAGAGCATGGTTAGACATTTTTGTTTGTTATAGCACAAAAACTACTTACCCAAAAACACACAAGCCCCGGTCTTTCGACACGGGGCTTTTCATACTTCACAAAATCAAATTACTTTGCCTCACCAGCAGACGAATTTTCTGCGGGCTTAACATCAGCCGGCTTCTCCTCTTTTTTTACAGGAGGAATAACCTTGAAACCGCCATTGTCAAACACCTGTAAAGTACATCCGGTATCTGCTGCTTGCTTAAACATTTCTTTCATGTCCAACGCGGGAGTAACAGCGGTACGATGAGCAGGAGCCGGAGGCGATGGGGGTATGTGATTTTGTATTGTTATCGGAGTTTGATTTTGCCTTGTAAGCATATAGATTACAAAAGCAATCAGTCCGAAAAACAACAGAAGCCACAGAGGCCACAACCATCCGAGGTCATCATACCAGTAATAATGGTGATGGCGACATTCCGGAGCCGGCATCCTCTTGTAGGAAATGTGTCGATTGAAACTACCACTTACCTCCTTGAGGTTTGAAACCGCAGGAGGGAAAAAGCGTTCGGGCACATTGGGGATACCGGGGAACATTGTTCCTGAACCAGCGTAATCCTCAACGACGATTGAGTCGTTGAAGCTCTGGGTGATGATCCCTTTAGCCCTTTTTTCTTCCACCACATACCTCCACGGACGCGGAGCGGGAGGAGACATTTTAACCGGCTTGGGCTGGATGCAAGGACAGGTGTCTTTTTTCACAGGTGCAAAAGACGGCTGCGCAGTGGCGCAAAAAGTCAGGATGGTGCTGGTCAGTACCAGCATGAAGAAATTCTTCATTTTAATTGATTTTGAGAGTTAAAGATCAGTCCACTTGTATTTAGGCGGGACCAGTTATGCCTTTATGTATTTAAATAAATTGTAGCACCTTTTAGCTTTTTTGTCAAGCTATCGCTTTGAATGGAACTTTTTGTGAACTTCGCGAAGTTGTTTGTCAGTGATATGGGTATATACCTGGGTTGTCGCAATATTTGCGTGTCCAAGCATCATCTGCACACTACGGATATCTGCACCATTCGAAAGAAGGTCTGTTGCAAACGAGTGCCTCAGCACGTGTGGGGTCACCTTCTTTGAAATACCTGCCTTTATCGCATAGTGTTTGACGGTGCGCTCTATAGAGCGGGGAGTGAGTCGGCCCGCGGTGTCGTTGTTTGAACTGTTGACGAACAATGGCTCTGCCATATCTTTACGTGCTTTGAGGTATGTAGCGATTGCTGCTTTCGCATCATCAGAAAGAAACACCACTCGTACTTTTTCACCTTTCCCACGAATAGAGAACTCATCTTTTGAAAGATCGAGATCGCGGTTTAGTGAACAAAGCTCTGAAAGACGAAGTCCAGTAGAGAAAAAGAGTTCAAGCAATGCTTTGTCACGCATCCCTCGTAGGGTAGCGGTATCAGGCGCCTTCAGTAAACGAGAGAGCTCATCGACAGAGATCAGATCAAGATGTCGAGCACCGGTCTTTGCAAGCTCGATCACATCAGGCGCAACAGCGACAATGTTTCGTTTGCGACAATATTTCAAAAAAGACCGGAGCGCTATCATGTAGTAGTTCTGTGTATTCTTCTTCATTGTTGCCGCAGCTTGCCCACGCACCTTGACCCCTGGCGCTCGATTGAGCTTGAGACGGAACTCTCTCAAAAGATCTTCAGTGATGTCTGCTACCTTTTGTACCTGCATATCGAGCGCAAAACGACTAAGATACCGATCATAGTTCTCGACCGTTTTGAGGCTGCGCCCTTTTTCTATTTCTATATATTCGAGAAACTGTCGTTTCGCAGCAGAAAAATCCATACCTTGTATATATAGTATAGCCGAAAGACCCGCTATTGTGCGACATAAACATGAGACTTGCTTTTTTTATTGAATATGTTAGAATAGCATCATGCTAACGTCGAAGAAAAAACAATCAATCATCAAAAAGCACCAGGTACACGACAAGGATACTGGTTCTAAAAAGGTGCAGGTTGCAGTGTTGACTGAGACTATCGATAAGCTTGCTGACCATTTGAAAAAGCACAAGAAGGACAACCACTCTCGTCGCGGACTCATCAAGATGGTTGCACACCGTCGTAGTCACCTCAAGGTACTTGAGAAATCAAATCCAAAGCAATACGCTGAAGCACTCAAGATTGTAAAATCATAAAACAAAAAATCATCCTTCGACATGTTCAGGATGATTTTTTGTTTGTGCGCTATACTTAGCAAGGTACTTATATTTTTTATACACAAACAGTCAGTACCGCTGTTACTAATCATTTTTTATACTATGGCAATTATTAAACAGAAAGAACAACGTGTTGGTGTGTTTATCGACACACAAAACCTTTATCACACCGCACGGCACCTTTATAAGAAAAAAGTAAATTTTGCAAACGTCGTCAAAGACGCTGTTGCAGGGCGACAACTCATCCGTGCGATTGCATACGTGATCACTACTGAAAACGAAGATGAGAAAGCATTCTTTGGTGCACTGACCAAAGCGGGGATCGAGACGAAAGCAAAAGATTTACAAATCTTTTATGATGGGAGCAAAAAGGCAGACTGGGATATCGGTCTTGCGATTGATGCAGTCTCTATGGCACCAAAACTTGATGCAGTGGTGATCGTCTCAGGAGACGGCGACTTTGTCCCGCTGTGTAACTACCTTCGTTATCACCACGGTGTGCAAGTAGAGGTAGTGACCTTTGGAAAATCAGCATCATCAGCACTCAAAGATATCGCCGATGACTTCGTGGACCTTTCAGCAAACCCACGGAAGTATCTTATTGGATACCACTAAAAACACATGGAACCAACAGCCCCACAACAACCACAAGAAAGTGCTCCAAAAGAAGCCCAGCCAAAGGCAGTACTCCACACCTACCAAGACGACCTTGCAAAAGCAATGGATGCAACGGATGCGACAGTAGTACAATCACTTATCACTGAAGCGCGTGTCCGCGAAGAACAACAAAAAGAAGAGGTGACCCGAAAGCGACAGAAGGGCTGGTATATTGTCGGGGCATTTATTTTGGGATTTGGTGCGATTGGCGCAAGTGGGTATGGTATCTACCACTACCGCACACTCACTGTTCCAGTGCAACAATCATTTTCTGTGGGAGTGTTCCAGCAAACAGCTCCTATCGATAGTGCTGCGACTGATATACGAGAGACTGTGGCCATGCTTCAAAAAGACACAACGCTTCCAGAAGGGAAGCCTGTGCTTGTACAACTCATCAGCAATACTCCTCAACCAAACACACTACTCTCAAAAGAAGCCCTCTTTGCTTTCTTTGAAGCAAAAGCATCTGAACCGTTCCTTGCATCCTTTGGTGTACTGCGGTATGGAGTAATCAATACAGGGAAGTCGGTTACTCCTTTTGTGATCGGAAGTGTTACTGATAGCGAGGTTACCTCAAAAGAACTTCTCATCGCAGAGCCAGACATGCTCCGTATGCTGTATAAAGCGCTCAACATTCCTATTGCTGAATACAAAGAATCTATCGGAACAACATTTACACAACAATACGTGCACAACCTCCCTACAAGAGGAATGGTCGTGACAACAGGAGACCAAGCAACAGTACCGCTGTACTATGGTTATGCAACTGAAAAACTTGTCGTTTTTTCAACAGACTATACCGTTCTTAGAACAATATACGACTCAGTAATCTCTCAACAATAAAAGGACTTGCGGTGTAGCGTGGGCGTGCTACTATACCTGGCATGAAGATAAACACAACACATTTCCAGCAAAAACTTGTCTCAGAAAAAAGCCTTCTCGAAGAACAGCTCGGTGAAATCGCACGATTCAACACTGACACTGAAGCATGGGAAGCGATTCCTGATGCTGATCTTATGCAGGAAAGTGATGACAACGATGCTGCAGATCGATTTGAAGATTTTGAAGAGCGCACATCAATGGTACGAACACTCCAAGATCGTCTCATCGACATAAAAGATGCGCTAGAAAAAATAGAGAAGGGAACCTACGGTATCTGCGAAGTATCTGGTGAGCCAATAGAAATGGACCGCCTCGAAGCAAACCCTGCAGCGCGTACCAACAAAGCGCACATGAACGGGTAAACTCCTCTTATAAAAAAACACTTCCTACGAAGTGTTTTTTTATATTTCATTTATTTTTTGTACGTACTATACTTTTTGTATGTTTGCTCGTATACAGAGCGCACAACTCACCGGCCTCGGCGCAACAGGTGTCACTGTTGAAGTTGATATTGCACGGGGACTCTATCTTTTTCAAATCGTTGGTCTTCCTGACAAAGCAGTTGAAGAAAGTCGTGAACGTGTCATCGCGGCACTACGCAACGCTCTCGGAATAAACCCAAAAGCAGAAAACGAAAAAGTAATTGTTTCGCTCTCACCTGCGGAGCTCAAAAAAGAAGGAGCATATTTTGATGTTGCTATTGCACTTGGATATCTTCGCGCAAAAAACATACTCACCGGAACCACAGATAACAAACTATTTCTTGGCGAGCTTGCGCTCAACGGTGAAGTTCGTCCAATACGTGGACTCCTATCAATTGCACGGTGGGCAATCACACAGGGTGTCACCGAATTGTTTATTCCGAAAGAGAACGAAAAAGAGGCGGCGCTTATTAGCGGTGCCACATTTCATTTAGTCACAACGTTAAGTGATCTTGTTGTACATCTAAACGGCGGAGCTTCGCTTCCACAAGCAACCTTCGTACCGTTTCACGCTGAAACTAAAACCAATGGTATCGACTTCGGTGACGTGCGAGGACAAGAAAGCGCGAAAAGGGCACTCACTATCGCTGCAGCGGGTGGACACAATATCATCCTCTATGGCCCTCCTGGCACAGGAAAAACAATGCTTGCAAAAGCGTTTCATGGTATTTTGCCTCAACCAAACAGTGAAACGTTTCTCAGTGTTGCAGAAATTTATTCGAGCATTGGGCGTATAGAAGATGCTATTGCTTCACCAGTACCACTTCGTGCGCCACATCATAGCGCCTCTCATGTTGCGATCATTGGAGGGGGACAACAACTACGTCCCGGCGATATCACTCTTGCGCACCACGGCGTACTCTATCTTGATGAATTCCCTGAGTTTGATCGACGAGTAATCGAAGCGCTCCGTGAACCACTCGAAGAAGGACACATCACTGTTGCACGCGCAAAAGGGAGTGTGCGTTATCCTGCGCAATTTATACTTCTCGCAGCGATGAATCCGTGTCCTTGTGGATATCGCGGAAGTGGCATCAAGCCCTGCACCTGTAGCGGAGTAGAGCTCGCACGCTATACCAAAAAACTTTCAGGACCTATCGTTGACCGTATCGACTTATGGGTACCAGTACACCATATCGAGTATGCGTCACTCCACCAAGAACGCGTCGCAGGGGAGAGCGCTTATGTGCAATCACTCGTTACAAAAACACATACACGACAGCAGGAGCGCCAAGGGGTTCTCAATCAAGCGCTCTCTGCAAATGCATTACAAAAAGAAATAGGATTAACATCGCAAGCAAAAACAGTATTGCAACAATTTTCTGAACGAGTGAAACTCTCACCACGCGCATATCTCAAAACGATCAAAGTTGCACGCACTATCGCTGACCTTGAAGAGAGCGACAGTATCACCGAAGCGCACATTTTGGAAGCACTGCAATACCGACCAAAATTTGACTAACCACAAAAAAACAGTAATGTAAGAGAAACTAAAATTCTTTGTATGGCTACTATCATTACTGATTGTATTGGCATCAAACAGGATGCCATAACTGGCGTGTTAAAAGGAGGTATTTTAAAAGACCAACCTTTTACCGTAAAAGTTTTTAAGGAAAAAGACTTTCCTACACCGATGACGTGGGAAGACTTTTTCCTAACAACAGCAAAACGTCTACAGTATCTCACTGACAGCGTCAGTCTCCCTGAAAGAGGGGAAGGGCCGTGGATATTTGCAACATTGCAAAAGGGATACTATCGAAAAAATGGTATGTGGTACCTGTCATGTTGTGCCGGTATAGTAAGTAGTGGACAACAACATATCACTCCTGTAATGGGAGCGAGTGTTCCTGTTGGCAAAAAAGCGAGTGATGCAAAAAACATCGCTCTCGAAAAAAACATGACGGAGATTTTGCACTCACAAAACCCATCGTGGGATCATAAGTCAGTCTTTGCGCTTCTGACCAAAGAAGATGAAAAAATGTGGTTGCAACAACCACTCCGGTATTTTTCTAAATCCATACTTTAAAAAGAACCGCCTCGTGTGTACGAGACGGTTTTTATTTTTTAAAATTGTGTCAGTTTTTTTACTCCAACCCACGGGTTCGTTCCACCACGAACCTCAAAGTGTAAGTGTGGTCCTGTTGATCGCCCTGTTGAACCAACAAGCGCGATTGTCTGTCCCTGCTTGACCATGTCGCCAACATTTACAAGATTTTTAGAATTATGTGAATACAATGTCTGTGTTCCGTTATCGTGTTCAATAACAATATAGTTTCCATACCCACCATACCATTTGCCGGCACCTTTTTCGACAATCACCACACCATCAGCAGCAGCGAGAATAGGGGTTCCTGTTGGGGCACCAAAATCAACAGCGTTGTATCCATGGCGGCCCTGCGTCAGCACACTTCCAGGAACTGGATGTGAGAAATAGTCTACTGTACTTACGTTACGTACTTGCACAGGAGGAACAGCACCGTTGTTCACCGCATCATCAACATCAATACTACTGCTTGTTTCTACTACTGTCGTTTTCTCAGCAGTCGTTACTGCATTTTTTGTCGGTGCTGAAGCAGGAGCCACAGCAACTGAAGCTTTCTTTTCCGCGGGTCGTTCTACTTGTTGATGAGCGATCGCAAACTCGCCATTTGGAATAATAAGTTCCATACCTACAACTATCTTACCAGCATTCTCAAGGTCATTATATGAAAGAATTTCTTCTATATCCCCATCAAACTTTTTTGCAATAGAAGAAATCGTGTCGCCTTTTTTAACGGTATACTTCACCCCTGTAACAGGAAGAATAGTGAGCTTTTGTCCAATTTTTATTTTTGAAGAACGATTGAGGTCGTTTGCCCAGAGAATTGTGTTTGTTGAAATGTTGAACTGTGAGGCAATACCAGAGAGAGTATCACCGCTGCGTACTGTATATACAGTAATAACAGGTTTTTCATCAGATATTATTTCCTCTTGAGGAGCCTCTTCTCTTGCAGGGAAAGATGCCGCATCGGTAACGACAACGGTTTCATCTTTAACCATTGTGCCAGATGCTTTTGTTGTACCGACCAGCTGATCAGTAAGTAGTCCGAGAACCCCTCCATTTAAAAGGAGTAACGGTACTGTTATGAGAAATGCTCGTCCAAAACGTGCATTGTTTGTTTTTTGAGAAAACATAGTAGTACAGTCATATATGGTAGCAGACTTTTGCGGGTTTTTTTTAAAAGAAAACAGATTAAAATATTCGTCAATTTTTAGTCTTATACGGTACACTTACCTGACATGCACACCTTACTTGAAGGATTAAATCCTGCACAACAAAAAGCAGTACTGACCGTAGACGGCCCACTTCTCATCGTTGCTGGCGCTGGAGCAGGAAAAACAAAAACTCTCGTACACCGTATCGCCCACATCGCATCCCTCGGAACAGCTCCATATCATATTCTCGCAGTGACCTTTACCAACAAAGCAGCAAAAGAGATGCGTGAGCGTACCATACACCTTCTTGAGACAAGCGGATATCTTTCTCAAGGGATGACCGCTCCTTTTGTCAGTACGTTTCACAGTCTCGGGGTGTTCTTACTAAGAAAATTTGGTGCCTACAAAGGAACTGTGCAACGTTTCACTATTCTTGATGACGCAGATACGCTTGGACTCATCAAAGAAGGGATGCAGTCGTTAGGGCTCGATCCAAAAACACACGACCCTAGAGGAATCAAGAGTACCATTAGCCGGTGCGCCAATGCATTACAAACTCCCGAAGACCTTTTAAATCAAAGCAACCCGTCTCACCGTCTAGCGGGAAAAGTATGGAACATGTACCGACAACTAAAAAAGAAGCAGCAAGCTCTAGATTTTGATGATCTCCTCCTACAGACAGTCGAACTTTTAGAAGAAAACGCTGAAGCGCGCACCTGGTGTCATACTACTTGGCAATACATACATATAGATGAGTATCAGGACACCAACGAGGTACAGTATCGTATCGCACGAGCGCTTGCAGGTGAGAGCAAGAACCTTTGTGTTGTGGGAGATAGCGACCAGAGTATTTACTCGTGGCGAGGAGCTAATATAAAAAATATTCTTGAATTTGAGCACGACTACCCAGAAGCAACGGTCGTCCTTCTCGAGGAAAACTATCGCTCAACAAAAACTGTGATTAGCGCAGCGAACGAGGTGATCAAAAAAAACAACCACCGACAACCTAAAAATCTTTTTACTAGTAAGCATGAAGGTGAGCGTATCTCTTTGTATGGAGGATACGATGAAGTCGACGAAGCACGATTTATTGTTGAACGCACTGTTGAACGCCTCGATGCAGGTGTTGCACCAGAAGATATTGCTGTACTCTTTCGTGCAAACTTTCAATCTCGTGTTCTTGAAGAAGCATTTCTCTCATACAACATACCGTACCAAGTACTCGGAGTACGTTTCTTTGAACGAAAAGAAATAAAAGATGTACTCTCTTATATACGTGCAGCACTCAACCCTGAAAGTCTCACAGATATCAAACGCACTATCAACACACCAGCAAGAGGTATCGGGAAGGTAACTATCGCAAAACTATTTACAGAAGGAAAAGAATCTCTCACCGGCAAAGCGTTTATTGCTGTTGATAGTTTTTTTGAATTACTGACACAAATACGCGAATACATTCCGGGACACACCACAAGCGAGGTGCTTAAGTTTGTCATTACACAAACAAAAATCGATGCTGCACAAAAAAGTGAACCGGATGCAGATGAGCGACTTGAAAACCTCCAAGAACTCGTAACGTTAGGGCTACGCTACGATCATTTTGAAAGTACCGAAGGAATAGAACGGCTTATTGAAGAAGCAACGCTCATGTCTGACCAAGACACTATGGAAGATAAAGGAGGGAAACGTCCGGGAGTAAAACTCATGACAATACACGCATCAAAAGGGCTCGAGTTCAACACGGTGTTCGTCGCAGGGCTTGAACACGGACTCTTTCCTCATGAACGCGGAGAAAAACTTAGTGGACCTGACGCAGAAGAAGAGCGTCGTCTTATGTATGTTGCGGTCACTCGAGCACGAGAAAAGCTCTACCTCACGTATGCAAGTATGCGCACTATCTATGGGATGCGCGACATCCGACTCCCAAGTGAATTTCTTTCTGACATTCCTGATGAACTCATCACCAGAGAAAGTAGGGACGGTGAAGCTGGTTTTACCGTATACCTATAGTATAGTGAGGCTATGAAAGCAAAAAAGTCACTTGGGCAACATTTTCTAAAAAGTGAGAAAGCATTGTCGCAGATACTAGACGCTGGAGATGTTCATGCAGATGACATCGTACTTGAAATCGGTCCAGGACAAGGAGCGCTCACTGAACGCCTTCTTGCTCTGGCGGGGAAAGTAATAGCAATAGAAAAAGATGCTGCACTCATTCCTTTTCTACAAGAAAAATTTGCAAAAGAAATAGCTGAAGGACGACTCGATATTGTAGAAAAAGATATTCTAAAATTTGATACGGAAGACCTTCGTTTTTATAAAAGACCGTACAAACTTATTGCAAATATTCCGTACTATATTACCGGCGCGATTATCGAACAGTTTCTTTCAGCTGCATACCAACCAGAGCGAATGGTGCTGCTCATACAAAAAGAGGTAGCGGAACGAATGGTTGCGAAAGATAGGAAACAGAGTGTACTTTCTGTAGCAGTAGGAGTATACGGCGCTCCAAAAGTAGTCGCAAAAGTTCCGGCTGGTGCGTTTACCCCTCCACCAAAAGTTGATTCAGCTATTATTAGCATTGAAGGTATTTCTCGTGTCTTTTTTGACACTATTTCAGAACAGCACTTCTTTGATCTTGTAAAAACTATTTTTGGCAAAAAAAGAAAACAGTTAGGAGGAAGCCTTTCAGAATATATAGAAGACAAAGAAAAAGCACGTAAAATCTTACAGATTGTCGGCATCTCAGAGAAAGCCCGACCAGAAACGTTGAGCAAAGAACAATGGAAAGCAGTCGTAAAGACTATAGAAACTCTTTAGGAGTGGTGTACAATAAGGAGTAATGTATCACCATCGTATATTAGGAATTCTTTTTTTTATCGGACTCTGCGCATTGCCCCTTTTTAGTTATGCCCAATCACTTGGAATAAGCCAGCCGGTTGGAGGAAAAGTGGTAAAAGTCGGGAAAAGCGAAACCCTTGTCTGCGCTGCTACTGTAGGCCCTATCTTTATAACCCCCTTCAACATCGCTCCACCAGGACCATTTTTCATACGTCTTTCTACGAGCGGTCGCCCAAAAAAAGGTGGGTACATCATCGGGAACTACTCAGTCGTTCCAGATATTGGTACTTGCTATAACCCAGAAACAGGAGCTCCTATACCAGCGTTTGAACTAAAACCTTATGGAGTATCCCGATAACAACAAAACTGGAGGACCGAGTAAACACTTCTTGATACGAGGAGGTGTCGCTATAGTTCTCGTTGGGGGGATACTCCTCGTGCAAACAGCGTGGTTCAAAGGTCTTTTTACAAAAAAGCCTTCAGAGCAAGCCGGGGAGAAAACAACAGTGGGAGCAGTGATAGAGAAGGATACCAACGGCAACGGTATTCCAGACTGGGAAGAGCGCCTTTGGGGACTCGACCCAACAGTACTCACCACAAATGGGATAGCAAACAAAACAATCATTGAACAAAAACGTTCCCAACTCTCCCCAGAGAGCATATCAGGAAACCAACCACTCAACGACACTGACAAAATCGCCCGTGATTTGTTTACGTTTAGTACAGCGCTCGGACAAGAACAAGGGGTGAGCAGTAGCAGCCTATCAGCTCTTGCGGCAAAACTCGCAGCACAAGGCCCAGAGAAAAACACCGCCCCTACATATACAATAAAAAACATTACCTCTGTTGCAACAACACAAAAAAGTCTCACTACCTACAAAACAAAACTTGCAGGGGCCCTTGCGACGTACGATGCAACACTTCCCGAAATTGAGCTATTCATTCAAAGCGTTGAGAGTAACGACTACAGCCAACTTGGAGACCTCGATGCGACTATCAGTGCCTACAAAACACTCTCTAAGTCCATGGCATCGATCCCTGTTCCTGTAGGAGTCACCGATGCGCATCTTGCACTCGTCAACGGTATAGCAGGGGTAGCTCGAGGGTTAGAGAAAATGCAGCTTGCTGAAGAAGACGGGGTGAGCGCTCTTGTTGGACTCGCTGAATATCGATACTTTGATGCTTCTATGAGTGCAGCAGCTGAAACACTTACTGCCTATTTACAACAATACGGTATACTGTAGTAATAGTATGAAACAAACACTCACTGTAGCGCTTCTCATCTCTTCTGTGGTTACCACAACCACCTTTGCGCAAACTCCAGTTGATCCGAGAAGTACAGCTACCTACCAACAAGCTCAGCAACTACTCTTAGACAATCAAAAAAGGGCCTGCGAAGCTTCTGGATATTACTGGCTAGCAAACAACACTTGCAGCAAAACATCAGCTTCAACAAGCGCAACACTCCAACGTTTTCAACCAAACATGACTATTCAACAAAACTCAAACGGGAAAAGCTTTGGTGGCGTTTCTTTTAGTGGAGTAGGGGCGACGATAGCTGGATGCTCTGGTGCAGGACAACAAATAAATAATGCTCTCACAAAACTCGGAGATAAGATGGCAAAATCAGAAAGTGGTTTTGTAAAAGGTATAGGAAAAGCTCTTGGAATAGGGACGGGAGGAAGTGGTCTCGGAGGCGGGAAAGTACCTGTTGATGCAAAAAGTGTGGAAGATCAGCAAAAAACGTCAAACAAAAAAGAGTCTTGTCTCGATGCTCTTGCATACACCCTTTCAAAACAAGCACTTTCTCAGGTCACTAACAAAACGCTCAACTGGGTAAACACCGGGTTTGGCGGTAATCCTTTTTATGTACGAGATATGGACTCTTTTTTGCGTAGTATTGAAAAAGAAACATTTCAGTCATATATCAACGCTACAAATCGAATAGAGAACCAAATCATCGGACAAACAGTAAACAACAGCCTCATTTCTATTTTTAGTGGGAGAGCTATCCCTGCGGTCACACGATCTGCACAGAACGAAGTAGAGAAACAGTACAACAACTTTAGTAACGATTTTACAAAAGGTGGATGGGCAAGCTGGCTCAACGCAACACAAGGAGACCAAAACCCTCTTGGACAATTTATGATTGTTAGCGAACAACTCAGTCGTGACTATGCGCAAAAAGAACAAAACACTACGCAAGAGCTCACACAAGGGCAAGGGTTTCTTTCACAAAAAAAATGTGTCGAATACGCCCAAGCCCCTTCAGTAGATGATGACTATGATTTCAATCTCAATGCTGATGGTTCGCTAAAGTGTCTTAAATATGAAACAGTAACCCCTGGAAGTGTCATAGCTGAGCAAACAAAGCAAGTGACCAGCTCAAGTATCAGACAACTCGAAGCGGCAGACGAGCTCAACGAAGTACTTGGGGCATTCTTTGATCAACTCCTCAATCAACTTTTTAATAAAGGACTCCAAACACTAGGAAGAAACTCTGGGGACAACTTCGGAAATACCCTTAGTGGCTTTGGCGGGAGTGGATCAAACACTGTCACCGGCTCAAACGGACAACCTATCAACGGAACAGGTACAGGTGTTGCACTGCCATACAACCAAGTAGGGTCAGGTTTCTTTGATGATACGTTCAACATATCAAACCCTCGACATATTACAGCAGTACTCAGAACCCAAAAGAATTTCCTCAACCAAGCGCTCGACTCTAGAGCTGCATTGCAAAAAATAGTACCACTTGCTGGTCGCCTTGATTATTGTCTCCCTGGACCAAACGCAAATGCACTTAGCACTGCACAAACAAATAGTGATGAGTTCTTTACAGCATTTGATAGCGGAGCATCAGTGATCGGAGGGACAACAAATCTTCCTGTGGGAGGGGGTGGTATTTTTGGAGGATTTTCAATCAACGGCAACGGTTCCCGCCCTATTTCTTCTGGCCCTTTCTCTCTTTCAGACAAACTTCGCAACACAAATGTGGCTTTTGATGAAAAAGTGTTTCTTACGACAAACACTCCTTTCACTACAAGTACAAGTGGGGGATTCCTTGGTATCTTCGGAGGGACAACAACTATTGATTTTTCTCAAGCGCTCCCAAGATTTCGCACCATCCTTGAAGGATATGTAGAAGACTTTGTTACCGCAATGAACCAAAACTATAATACTGATGTTATTTCAGCAGCATTTGAAAGCACCCAAACAACTGATGCTGCAAAAGCGTTTGCTAGAGGATATGTCAAAGACGCCTACAACCAATCGCGGTTGCTTCCTGACTATGTGACCTCTACAATAAGTACTGACAACGAATACCAGGATGCGATTGATGCAACAGAAATTGTCATTCCTCAACTAGAAGAAATCCGAAACGAGGTATTCGCAATAGTAACAACTGCCCGCACACGATATATCGCAGAAAAAAGAGCCCAAGGAATCACTATCAATACGACCTGTCTTGATCAAAACTATGATATTAGAAATACTGCAGTCGTAGGTGCGCCACGAGTAGAGACCGACGCTAACGATTTACTTGATGCCGTCGAGCAGGCAAGAGTTGAGTTCTATAATGGTATATAACATATGAAAAAGATTCTAATTTTTATTCTTATAGTGATTCTTGTCCTCGGAGGTCTTTGGTATGTACGCCAAAAGAAAACAGATCAAGGTACTGATACAACAACAAGTGGGTTTAAATCATTTTTCAATTTTGGAACAAAAAAAACAACACCTGGAAATGAAGCAGAGGAGGGACTCTCAAGTGATTTCACCACTCCAGAAGAATCACCAGACACTACTGCGCCTGAGAATGAGCCCGGAACACGAACATCAGTGTTCGGAACAACAGCGCCGTTTACTCCGGGAAACACTCCAGCAACAGCTGGCACTATCGCCGGACAACAGGGGGCTACAACAGGTACTATTGCCCAAGGAGGTACTGCAACAACAGGGACGACAGCGGGGGGAGGGACTTCTGCCGGAAACGGTTCTGGAGGTACGGGATCTGGGAACACGGGATCAGGGCCTATTTGTAGCAGTGACGACCTTGAAATAGACTTCACCCCTGAGGAGATAGCTCGACTACAAGTACTTGAACGGCGTTTTTACGACCTTGCACCAAACCTTCGAACAGATGAAGATGTACAGAGCGAAGCAGGGAATTATTCTAGCTACAAAACACTCAACAATAAATATACTGAAATGATTGCGTACTGTGAAAATATCGTTCCTCAACTCTCAACAACACTCAACAAGCGTGTTGCGACACCACTCTATTCAGATAGTGCGCGAAATCAAGAATACTTCACCGACGGGGTAAATCCGGATGTTGCTATAAATATGTCTTCACCAGGAAACCGTCCTCGACTTATAGAAAAGCTCTTTCGTTTGAACATTTGGTAGAAAAGACGCTATACTGTAGGAAGTTACTGTATGCATTTCCTACGGAAACATATTTTGATTTTTATTAGTACTCTTATTGTAGGAGCGAGCTTTTTGTTTCCGCAACAAGCAGGGGCGCAATCAATTGACTCTTATCGAAATCTTTTTGTCACTGTGAAAACACCCGCGAGAAGCAGTGATGGGAGTATCGCGGAACCAGACCGAACAAAGATCAAGCGAACAGAATCTTCTGGTGTTATCTACCTTGGACCATCTAGTTTCAACAGCACATCGGGGAAAATAGAATCCTTAAATATTGCAGCAACACTCCTGTTCAATGAACAGATACAGCGCCCTTGGAACCTTGTTGCCGCACGGAAATGTACCTCAGGTTTTGGTTGCGGAGACTTTTTTGAAAACAGAGACTACTATCGAATCTATGATCAGTCCTTTGTGCTTCGTTTTTTTCAAAAAGACGATGCTGGCGCTATAACCAACCAAGTACTAGTACTTCCTACCAATAAATCTTTTGTGGGAAGTGATGAAATGCGTTCTTTGCTCTCCCAAAAGAAACCCGTGCCTTTTATATTTAAATACCTCGAAGGATCTGGGGCAGGGTGGGAAACTATCGTAAATGGCATTACAAAAACAAGTACTCTTGGTTTGTTTAAACCCGCTTCCAATGGGGACGACGGATACAACGGCACAAATTCAATACTCGTGCATGGACAAACAGCACTACTGACCGTACCTATTACCGCTTTTGATGTTAATCAAAAAGTATATATGGATCTTTGGTATGCTGGAGCATCAACGCTTAAGACAAACGAGTGGCCAGATCCAGCAGGTGCACCTAATGCTATTCCAAAAGCTGAGACAGGGGATAACGCTTCAATTCTTTACTTTGAAGCACCTGCTAGACCAAACTTCCCCTACTTTAAAATAGGCGCAACAGAGGTATTTACTACACCAAAAGATCTCAACGATGCGCTTTCACAACAGTATGTAGGAGCGTCAGAAGCCGCTTCTATCCAAAACGAGATAGGCTCAAATAGAGGAGTGATGCCTGCCTGCCACCCATTGAACGGTTTTGGACCTGGAGAAGGATCGCTTATGGGGTGTGTAGGACTTTTCACCTACTACATAATTTTTAAACCCATCGCGTTCTTTGCCTGGCTCATGGGGCAAATATTTGATTTTTTTATTGGGTACTCTATCTCTGATGAGGCATACCGACATGACTTTGTACTCACCGCATGGCGCCTTGTTCGTGATATATCGAACATCTTCTTTATCATCATCATGATATGGACAGGACTTAGTGCTGTCTTTAGTACCTCAAACACTTCTTACAAGAAGGTTATTCCGACATTGATTGTAAACGCTCTTATTATCAACTTTAGTTTATTTATAACCCAACTTGCGATTGATGCATCAAACATCACCGCGCGGCTTTTCTATAATCGTATAGAGGTATGTAAACAAGAAGAAGGAGGAAGTGACTGTAACGAAAAATCAGGACCAGCAGGGGTGAAGTCTATCTCTGAAGCAATCGTTTCGAGTTTCAATCCACAAAAAATATTTACTGACTCAAGACTCCTTGCTCCAGCAGACTCTATTGTGTATGAAGAATCCAACGATGGGCAAAAAAAAGATGCAGGGGAAATCAACTTCAACTCAGCCGCGCAAACAAAAGTAACAGGGCTGAGTTCTACTGATAACGAATATGGAGCCTACTTTACCCTTGTGTCCCTCTTGATGGCAATGATATCTCTCGGAGTGGGGCTTATGTTCTGGAAGACAGCTTTTATGTTCGTGGGAAGAGTTATCGGACTCTATGTGGCGATGATATTTTCTCCATTTGCATTCCTCTCTCGAGACATTCCCATGCTTGGAAGTGTTTCTGGTATCAACTACAAATCATGGATAAAAGACCTTACAGGGTATGCACTTCTTGCTCCTGTTTTTGCCTTTTTCTTGTATATTATCGGACAGTTTCTTCAAACAAAATTCTTCAGCGCCCTTGGTCTCAACCAAAACTCTGAGAACTTTTTTGAGACTATCATGTACATCACTATACCGATGCTTATTATCTACGGTCTTATCAACAAAGGAGTGGGGATTGCAAAGAAGTTTTCAGGAGAATTTGGGGAGATGGTACAAAACTTTGCAACAAAAGCTGTCGGGTTTACCGCAGGAGCAGCGCTTATGGCAGGAGGAGCGGGTATTGCGAAGCTCGGTACCGGTGTAGGAGCACGGCTTGGAAAAAGTCTTGGCAACAGTCGAGTAGGGAGCTGGGCAGCAAAAAATGCTGAGAGTAATTGGTTTGCAAGAAAAATGTCAAACGGTCTCGACTGGAGTCAGAAGTCTTCTTGGGACGTTCGCAATACTAAACTTGGTGGCATGATGAAAAGTAATGCTATGTTTAGCGCTATGGGGATAAATACTGGAGCAGGGACAAAACTCGGTGAAACAATAGGGCTTGGAGGAAAACAATTTGAAGGCGGAGCTATCGCCATGGCAAAACGAAGAGCTGAGGAAAAGAAGAAGAAATACGAAAACCGTATTTCTGGCTTTAGCTATCTTACTGATGACCAAGCAAAGAGAGTGTGGGAACAAAAAAGAGACGCTCAAGCAGGAGAAGATGCTGCTCGCAACTACTTAAACACGACCGATGATGAGTTCAAAAACAAAACCGCCGAACTCAAAGCTGCTGAGAAGTCAGTAAAAGAACTGGAGAAAAAAATACGTGAAGCAGAAGATGATCTTAAGAAAGAAAACAAGCTTTCAGAGAAAGACAAAGATAAGCTAAAGACAACATTAGACAATGACAAAAAATCTTTGAAAGAGAAAAAAGATACTATTGAAAGTATCCAAGGTGTGCAGCTCAAGGCTATACAAGATCTTCGAGATGAAATGAAGCAAGACAAAGAGAAAGAGCATACCGTAAAATCAAGCGAGTCGTATGATAAAGCATACAAAGATGCAATAAAAGCTCAGGATAAGAAGTTTGGGAAAGTGGATTCAAAAGACTCCCTTGCAAACGCATCACGTCGTCTCTATTTCGAAGACTTACAAAAGAACGGTTTTTGGACATCTCGTTTTGGAAAACTACTCCCTGTAAACGCAGGGGCACTTACTGGGCTCACCGCAGAGCTACAATCTCTTCTTCAAGCATCTCTTGGCGGATGGAGTCTTGCAGTCGGGGGTGTTGTCGGCGGAGTTGTAGGGGATATGCTTCAGTCGGATAAGGAAGCCTTTGAAGAAGCAACTAGTAGTTTTCTCAAAGACTATAAAAAGAAAACAAACAAAGGTGATGCCTACAAAGATCGTCTCAAAGATATAAATGACATGCTTAAAGAGCAGATTGCTGCGCACATGGAAGTGTCAAAAGACGATATAAACCTCGACGAGATGAGTGCCGAAGAACAAAAGAGTGCTATTAAAGAAAGAGTCGAGGATCTCTATGCTGAAATGAAAGCCTCTGAAGAGGATTACAAGAAAGCTGCTGATGCCTACAAGGCTACTGGTGATAAAAAGGCGTTCAAAGAAGCGGCAAAGGCAACACAAAAAGCAAAAGATTTGTACGAAAAGATGAAGAGTGCTTGGGAAGATCGAATAAAGACAGAAGAAAATATAAATAAAGCTGATCAAAACAAAAAATAGCCATGGAACAGACAACTATTACCCCAGAACAATATCAAACACTCCTTGAGACAACACCTCAGGAAGTTAGAGATTTTCTCTATAGTGAAAACTATGAAAAAATGGTTGGCCTTGTCGCAAAAAATTTCTCTATTACAGACACAAAAAAGCTTAGCGACATTATCTTTGATATTATTATCGGAGCAGCAGATGAAGAAGAGACCCTAACGAAAGTAGCATCACTCGGGGTTCCTGAGGAGAAGAAAACAGAGCTTTTCCAATATGTGAACAGCTTCTTTTTACAACCATTACTCCTTCATACGCTCGGGATAGCGGAACTCGAAAAAGCAGAACTAACCGAAACAGAAGAATCTGTACAACCAGAAAAAAGTGTTGATCAAACTATCGCTGTCAGCCCTCTTGAGGCTATACAGAGCATCAAAGAGCGTCTTTCTCAAAAAACAGTTGTTCCTCCAACAGCACGTGACTACAGCATAGAGAAACCTTCTGCACCAACACCAAGCACACCTGAACGAAAAACCCCTGACCCTTACCGAGAAATACCCGAGCGTTAGTATGAAAGATACCGAGCTGTTGCTATACTATACGTATGCAGTTTAAGGTTCCCCAGTTTATCGATATGGAGGACAAGGTTTTTGGAAACCTTACCTTTAAACAATTTGCATATCTTGCAGGCGGGGCAGGGATTATCTATATCAGCATCAAAGTGCTTCCTGTTATTGTTTCTCTTTTCCTTGTGCCAGCAGTTGCAGGACTTGCGCTTGCACTTACTTTTGTAAAAATCAATGAGAAACCTTTTGCACATATATTAGAGGCGTTTATAAAATATCGCCTCAACGCACGACTCTACCTGTGGAAAAAACAGGAAGGCAAAAAAGCCCCTGATCAAGAAACACAAAAACCAGACCTTGCACATACTACGCTTACCGAAAGTAAACTGAAGACACTCTCTTGGAGTCTCGACGTGATTGATTCAAAGAAATAACCCACTTATATGGCTATCAGCAGCACACCCACACAACAATTTGTCCCCATAAAAGAAGTCCGGGACGGCATAATGATCCTAAAAGATGGAACAATGGCAACCGCCGTGCTTGTGTCTTCTATAAACCTT
Organism: uncultured Candidatus Saccharibacteria bacterium; assembly: GCA_964577515.1. Classification (GTDB taxonomy): domain Bacteria; phylum Patescibacteriota; class Minisyncoccia; order Phycocordibacterales; family UBA9973; genus UBA4124. Next base: position 81,974 of record CAZNZN010000001.1, read on the forward strand.
TCTTTGAAGTCATACGACGAGCAACGTGCAGTACTTATGCAGTTTCAAAGCTTTCTTAATACACTCGATTTCACTGTTCAAATCGTAGTTCAATCGCGCAGATATGACGTGCGTCCTTATATCATCACACTTGAAAACCGATTGAAAGTGCAAACAGAACAACTGCTACGAGTACAGACACAGGAGTATATTGAATTTATTCGTTCCTTTACTGAACAAGTAAATATCATGCGCAAATCTTTCTTTGTGATTATTCCGTACAACCCACCGGTTATTTCTCAATCAGGAGGGGTAGGGAAGATCTTTTCTTTTTTAAATAAAAAACAAGTTGTTGATACTACCGCTGACTTCGAGGAACAACGAACTCAATTAGAACAGCGCGTGAGCGTCGTAGAGCAAGGGCTTTCACGTCTAGGACTCCGCGTAGCGCAACTCGGAACTCAAGAAGTAATTGAACTTCTATATAAAACATTTAACCCAGGCGAGACAAGTACTGGTGCAAAAGAAGCGCAATAACGGGTTTTTCTTTTGGGCCTATAGTATACTTGAAACATAATGGCCCTTTTTGGTGCAACAAAAAAAGAAACGAAAAAACTCCCTATTCTCCCTGAAGAGGCGTATTCATGGGCAACCATGGAGCTCGCGGACAATATTGCGCCTTCAGCAATAGAAATCACTTCGAAATCTCTACGTATTGGAGACAAAACAGCACGAACCTTCTTTGTTATTTCCTATCCTCGGTACCTCACCGATAACTGGTTTACCCCTATTATTAACCTTGATAAGATTTTTGATGTTGCTATCTATATCCAACCTATCGACACTGCTCAACTACTAAAGCAGTTCCAGAAAAAAATTGCTGAGGTTGAAAGTCAAATACTCGTACGTCAGCAGAAGGGGGTGGTGCGAGATCCTATGCTTGATACTGCGTATCAAGACCTCGAAGAGCTCCGAGACAACCTTACCCAAGCACAGGAAAAAATGTTTAATGTAGGGCTTTATATTACAATTTACGCAGACAACGATACAGAACTTTTCCGCACAGAAAGTGAGATCCGATCAATCCTGGAATCAAAAATGGTGTACATCAAACCGACACTGTTCCAACAAGAAGACGGGTTTAAAAGCGTTGCTCCACTAGGAACAGATAAGCTTGAAGTGACGCAGAAGCTCAACTCTGAACCGCTTTCAAGTATTTTTCCATTTGTTTCTTTTGACCTCACCTCTGAGACAGGTATTCTCTACGGGGTCAACAGGCACAACTCATCACTCGTTATTTTTGATCGCTTTTCACTAGAGAACTACAACTCTATCATTTTTGCAAAATCAGGTGCGGGAAAATCATACGCAACAAAACTCGAGATCATCCGCACGCTCATGTTCGATACTGACGTTATCGTCATCGACCCAGAAAGGGAGTATGAATACCTTGCCGAAGCTATAGGAGGAAGATATTTCAACATTTCTCTTTCTTCAGACCACCATATCAACCCTTTTGATCTCCCTATTCCCCGAGAAGATGAGGCACCGGCAGATGTCCTTCGTAGCAACATCATCAACCTTGTAGGGCTTTTCCGCATTATGCTTGGAGGACTCACCCCTGAAGAAGATTCGATTATTGATCGAGCGATCACTGAAACCTATGCACTCAAAGACATCACTGCTGATTCAGACTTCTCGACAATAGAACCGCCTCTTCTGTCTGATTTTGAAATGGTGCTTGGAGGAATGGAAGGAAGTGAGTCTATACTGCAACGACTTTCAAAATACACGAAAGGCTCTTGGGCAAATTTCATCAACCAACCGACAAATGTTGATATAAACAAAAAATTTGTTGTTTTCTCTGTCCGAGATATGGAAGACGATCTTAAACCAGCGGCGATGTATATCGTAACCCACTTCATATGGAACGCTGTCCGAAAAGAACTCAAAAAAAGGCTTCTCGTCGTCGATGAAGCGTGGTGGATGATGAAGTCGGAAGATACGGCATCATTTTTGTACTCTATCGCAAAACGAGGACGAAAATACTTCTTGGGCCTCTGTACTATCACACAAGACGTTGGCGACTTCATGAAAAGCCCTTATGGTGTTCCTATTGTGACAAACTCTTCCATACAGTTGCTCCTCAAACAATCTCCAAGCACCATCGATGTCCTACAAAAAACTTTTAATCTTACTGATGAAGAAAAATACCTTCTTTTGGAATCAAGTGTAGGGGAGGGAATATTCTTTGCTGGCCTTAAACATGTTGCAATAAAAATTATTGCCTCTTATACAGAAGACCAAATCATCACCTCAGACCCGTCACAAGTCCTCGCAATAAAACGCTCAAAACAAGAATTTCAAGAGCAACAAGGACGAATGTAGGGTATACTGTTCGTATATGCGTTTACTTTTTACTAGTATTATCGCCTTCAGCATATGTATCGCTACCCCTTTTACACTGCGGGCACAGATGATAAGTCCTGATATAGCTATTACTCTCATCCCTGAGAACCCAAAGCCTGGGCAGCAAGTCACCGCACAAGCAGAAAGTTTTGGGACAAGCCTTTCAGAAAGTACTATTACATGGACATATGACGGAAAAACACTAGCAAAAGGTGTCGGGGAGACAGTAGTGACCTTTTTTGCTCCGACAACAAGTATTGCAACCACCCTCAGTGTTACCGCTGTAGGCGCAACAGGGACAGCACAAACAAGTGTTCGTATATGGCCAGCAAGTCTTGACCTTATATGGGAAGCTGTAGATGCTTACACCCCTCCTTTTTACAAAGGAAAAGCACTTCTCCCTATAAACGGAACAGCAAAAGTAGTCGCAATACCCCACAGTAGCGCTCCAAAAAATATCACCTATAAATGGGAACATAACGACCAAGCTCTTTCTCTGCAATCAGGAACAAATAAAAATGCTCTTACCTTTACCGCTGACCCTCTAGATAGTACAGATACTGTCACTGTTTCTGCACAAGGGGGAACATTTTCAAGTAGGACAACAGTACAGATACCTACCAGAACCCCCTCTGTCATTGCATATAAAAAAACAGAAGGTTTCATAGATTTTTCAAAAGGGTTTTTCAACACCATCGTACTGCCGTCAAACGGTGCGAGAATTTTCTTTGCTCCTTTCAACTTTAGTATCCCTAACACCATTTCAAAAGACCTACTTATCACCATCACCTCCGGAACAGAAGATATCACTGATCCTGCAAGAGCAAACGAGGTTGTCCTTTCTTCTTCTTCAAACGGGTCAACGCTTCGTGTGGTCTTCCAGACTATAGGACGCTCATTGCAACAAATAACAAAATCTTTTGGTATCACTAGTGAGTAGTACGCGTTTCCTCATATGAATACTGCAATGAAAAAACTTCTCAGCCTCATCTTTGCACTCTCACTGTTCTTGCACACAGGACTGACGCTTGCTCAAGGAATCACTTTCAATGAAGGAGATATCAACGTGCAAGTAAGCGGGGAAACAATCAGTGGCACCGTAAATGCGGGAAAGATCAATGCGCTTTCAGGAAAAAAGGTAACTGTAGGAATAAAAATATTTCCAAGTGATGCCACAAAAGAAATGGTAGAGAACGGTGCTGCACCAATACAAACATACGAAAATATTGTTCCTGGAGATGCAGGGGGTACAGCAAACGCTCCTTTTTCGACAACATTTAGTGCGAGCGATCTTGATCCAAAGAAAAATTATCCTTTTGCAGTAACGATTAGTATCGATGGAGCAGTATCAGTCACAAAGCTCGGGGAAATAAACACCGGAGATGGTGTTGTAGCAACACAGAGGAAAATCGATCTTGATTTAGGAAAAAAGAGTTATCGACTCCTTGCACCTATTCCTGGTATGTCGATGTTGCTCGATCCAGATCTGTGTATTGAAAAAAAAGAGCAAGACCCCACCACGATTTGTGATATCAATGATTTCATCAATTTTGTTCTAAAACTTTTGATAGGACTTGCTGCAGTGGTGCTTGTAGTGCGACTGATCATAGAAGGGTATGTGTATATGACCACCGACGTGCTCTTTTTGAAAGCAGGAGCAAAGAAGACATTCTTTGATGCACTTCTCGGACTTGTTGTTGCACTTGCATCATATCTTATTTTAAACACGATAAACCCCAAACTGGTGGAGAACAGCTTGGATGTGCCGACGAGTACGTTTGGGGTGGAAGAAGACCTGGCCATAGCTTTTGCTCGCTCAAGCCAAGACAGGGGTACACTAACACCTGAACAAATAAAAGAAATGCGTGTTCAGTATGGTAATAAATGGGCAGCTTTCAAAGATCACTATATTCCAGCAAGAGACAGAGCATTACCAAACATATCAAAAGGAGCAAAAACACTTATGACAGCTCAGGCTTTCTTTGAAGGTTTTTATCCAGGGAGTTGCTCTTGGAGGACAAACAACCCTGGCAATATCGGTAATTTTGACTGTTCCATCGGTAGTACCAGCGGCTATGCAACACTAGAAGAGGGGATAAAAAAACAGTATGACCATCTTTCAAAAATAGTAAACAACGCAAACAATAGCTATCTTGTAGGTAAGAGGTACACGCTCCCAGCGGTAAAAGACTCTGGTGTTTGGTATCCTGGAGTAGATATAAACCCCTACAAAGGAACACTCCAACACTACCTGTGGGTGTATGCCGCTGGTACGCGCCCTCCTAGTGGAGGAGTAAGTTATAAAGGGTATAACAACTATCTTAGTTTTATACTTTCTTTTTTTAAAAAAGAAGGAATACCTATAACTGAGGACACGACAATGAGCCAGATATTTTTCATAAAATAGGCGTCTCAACCATGGTACAATGACTGCAATGAAAAAACTTCTCAGCCTCATCTTTGCACTCTCACTGTTCTTGCACACAGGACTGACGCTTGCTCAAGGAATCACTTTCAATGAAGGAGATATCAACGTGCAAGTAAGCGGGGAAACAATCAGTGGCACCGTAAATGCGGGAAAGATCAATGCGCTTTCAGGAAAAAAGGTAACTGTAGGAATAAAAATATTTCCAAGTGATGCCACAAAAGAAATGGTAGAGAACGGTGCTGCACCAATACAAACATACGAAAATATTGTTCCTGGAGATGCAGGGGGTACAGCAAACGCTCCTTTTTCGACAACATTTAGTGCGAGCGATCTTGATCCAAAGAAAAATTATCCTTTTGCAGTAACGATTAGTATCGATGGAGCAGTATCAGTCACAAAGCTCGGGGAAATAAACACCGGAGATGGTGTTGTAGCAACACAGAGGAAAATCGATCTTGATTTAGGAAAAAAGAGTTATCGACTCCTTGCACCTATTCCTGGTATGTCGATGTTGCTCGATCCAGATCTGTGTATTGAAAAAAAAGAGCAAGACCCCACCACGATTTGTGATATCAATGATTTCATCAATTTTGTTCTAAAACTTTTGATAGGACTTGCTGCAGTGGTGCTTGTAGTGCGACTGATCATAGAAGGGTATGTGTATATGACCACCGACGTGCTCTTTTTGAAAGCAGGAGCAAAGAAGACATTCTTTGATGCACTTCTCGGACTTGTTGTTGCACTTGCATCATATCTTATTTTAAACACGATAAACCCCAAACTGGTGGAGAACAGCTTGGATGTGCCGACGAGTACGTTTGAGATAGATCAATTTGAAGGTGATAGTGAGAGCTACCAAAAAGCGCTCACCTATACAGGGGGGAGCACAGGTATGGCAGGGTATGACATAAGCAGCGCACGCTTTCCTTCAGGAATAAGTTGTCCAAAAACAGGAGGAAAAGGAGCTATACAATCTGTAGCAAACAGCTTCGTAGGGAAGATAACCTATAACCAAACACGAAGAGGTACCCCAGGGCCAAACAATAGTTTCTATCTTGATTGTAGTTCTTTTGTAACAACAGTCTTACTTTGTTCAGGTATCACCCCTTCATATAACTATGCACAAACGACGACAATGTTTAAAGGTAAAGAGCGTATTGTTGGAGAAAATATTTCTACCCAAGGATCAGCCGGTTTTGTAAATGGAAAAGAGCTTAAGGTGGGAGATTTGCTAGGATGGACAGCCGAAGACAAGGTGAGTTGTAAAAAGGGAGGTGCTTGTAGTGGGCATGTCTTAATGTATGTTGGCAACGGTATGGTTATGGATTCACACTCAGGAGAAGGGAAGAACCCAGGGGAATCTGTGGATCGGCCATTTTCACTTGAAAAATACAAAAGTAAATATCGTTGGGTATATCGTTTATAAAGGGTTTTATAGTACACTTACTCTATGCGTCGTGTCTTTATCATTCTAATACTGATTGTTATAGCAGGAGGGGTGGGGTACTTTTTTTTCCTAAAAAACAAACAACAAACAGATGGTGCCCCGAGTGCCGGTGTTACTTTCAGAGATTTCTTTCCCTCAACCACAACCACTACTGATGGACCAGTTTCAAACACTGATAGCACCAACGAGCCTACTAATGCGTCAAATGATCAGTTAAGCCGTTTCCAACAACTGACCAAAAGACCGGTTGCTGGCTATACTATCTTTTCAACAACAAAGACAGTTGCGGTAGAAACATCTCAAAAAGCAAAACCGCAACTACAGACAGTTACTGACTATGTTCTTCGTTACATATCTCGACAGAGTGGCTTTGTATACGAGAGTAAAAACGGTGAGACTCCTATACAAATAAGTAATATTTTTATTCCTAACATTTATGAGGGGTTTTTTGTTGATAATAACCAAACAGCAATACTTCGCTTTTTGCAAAGTGACGAAAAAACAATAAGTACCTACAGCGTCCCTATCCCTCCTGAAAACCCAGATGGTACAAGAACACAAAAAGAAGGTGTATTTCTTCCAAATAATATATTTGAAATTAGTGCCTCTCCTGACCAAAAACAAATCGTCCAACTAACAACGGAGAAAAACAACGCCCTTATTACAGCAAGTGATGGTAATAACAAGGGGAGGAAAGAGTTACTCTACAGCCCACTAAAAGAGTGGCTCATACAATGGCCACAACCGAAGAAACTTTTTTTACAAACAAAGCCAACAGGGACAGTTGCGGGTTTCTTGTATAGCCTAGACCCTACCGAAAAAAAACTTCGCCGGGTATTAGGCAACATCCAAGGGCTTACCACATCAGTCAGCCCTGATGGGGTATATATTCTTTTCTCTGAAAGTACCACAAACGGCATACAGACATCACTATTTAATACGAAAAACGGAAATGTTCAGAAGATTGGTGCTGCTATACTTCCTGAAAAATGTGTATGGCTTAAAAACAACGATCTTATCTGTGCAGGGAACGCACTTGTTCCACAGGGAACGTATCCAGATGCTTGGTACGCAGGTTTAGTATCCTTTTCAGATCAGCTCTATCGTATATACACCACAAACAACGTGTTTGATGTGATCTATGACAACACAGGAGAATCTTTCGATATGACACACCTAAAAATAAACGAAGAAAAAGGTCTTCTATACTTCATAAATAAAAAGGATGGTCTCCTTTGGGAATTTACTCTGTAGCAACTTTTATTGCGAGAGTTTTTCTAAAATAAAGTTCTTGAGCAATAGAGAAAATGTTTGTTATTGTCCAGTAAAGAGCTACAGCAGCTGCAAGTTTTGCTGAAATGAAAATAATTATAATGGGAAGTATGTACTTTGTTTGTGTTGAAAGACTTTGTGCAAACTGCGCTTGAAAACCTTCTCCTGAAACCTGCGGCTTTGGCATGAGAAATGCTTGAACCGCCTGAGAAATACCTGCGAGTATTGCAAAGGGGAGAAACGGTTTTGTAATATCCACAATTCCTAGGAAAGTGTTTTTAAGTCCTTCAGTAGAAAGAAAAGAGTATAAATGTTCCGGCTGATTAATTCCTTTGAAGAAACTAAAGTAAAGCGCAAAAAGGATAGGGAGCTGTATCACCACATAGAGACACCCAGAAAAAGGATTAACCCCCTCTTGTTTATAGAGTGCAAACTGTTCTTGCGACTCTTGTTGTTTAGTAAGTCCTTTTTCTCTAATTATTTTAAGTTTTGGTTCAAGTGCTCGCATTTTGTATTGACTTGCGATACTTTTCTTACTAAGAGGAAGAAGTATAAAACGAATAACAACCGTTACAACAACAACGGCAAGCCCCACGTCTTTTCCTGTAATATGCTGGGCAATAAAAACAAGGGTGTTATACACCGGTTCGTATATAAAAGTATTCCAAAGGGTATTCATGGTGATAATTGTACAGAGGTCTTATAAAATAGCAATTACGGAAGATCTACACTTGGTGGTGTTCCTGGGTGGCACCGACTGATCCGGTGAATTGTTTTTTTTAATGCAGAAAAAAATGACTCTTTTTTAAAAACAGCGATAGCATATGAAGAACATGTCGGGTAAAAAACACAAGTATTCTTTGGGTATCCTGGTATAAACCGGGCGACACCAGAAGAGGGGGAGAGTGTCGCTTTATATAGATACAAAAGCCCTATAACACAATAATTACCTAGTTTTTTCATACAAAACAGCGATAGCCTCTTTAATGTCCAAAAAAGAGCTGTTATATGCTTTTTTTGATGGAAAAAAGATATAAACACCCTTGTTAAGCACAAGCTTATTTAGTACAACATACCCTCTTCTCTTGAGAAGATTCCTTTTAACAGCGGTTTTTTCTTGTTTTGAACTCACCACTACAGAAATCTTTGTTTTATCCGTGCTTTTATACACTTTTAAGCTTCCAATAGAGGTAAAAGCCGACATTGTCGGCTTTTCTTTCTTCAGAGACTCCCAACCACTTTTTGTAAGTCTTGGGTACATAAACACTACAGTATTACTATACTGTCAACTTTGCTCGACCTTTTTGTCTTCGTGCTGTAAGCACTTTTTTACCAGTAGAAGACTTACTGCGAACGAGAAATCCGTGTGATTTTGCTCTTTTTTTCTTTTTTGGTTGATATGTTTGAGACATAGTGTTCTGAGACTATACACAAAAAAACCTATTTTATCAACCCCTCCTTTAAAAACCGTGCTTTTATGACTTTTGTTGGTATAATCAACATTATCCACAGGTTATTCACAGTTTTTGTTTAGCTTTTCAGTAGCGTATTATAGAAATACTTATGAACACACCCCATGTACAACTCTGGGAAAATTGCCTTGATGCAATAAAAAAAGAGATTCCTGCTGCAAATTTCACTACATGGTTTAAACAAACCACTATTCTAAAAGAAGAAGATGGTATTGTTTTTATTGCTGTACCAAACGACTTCATCCGCGAGTGGATGATTACTAAATATCAAAAGTTGATATTAAAAACACTTGTTAGTTTTGTGGAACACATCAGAGGTGTTGATTTTATCATTAGTAGAATTACTGTTTCTGAGGAACAAAACCCCCCAACAATAGAACAACGGAAGACCGAACTACCACTTCATGATATTTATGTAAACAGAGACGACAACCTAAACCCTCGGTACACCTTTGATCGTTTTATTGTTGGATCGTTTAATGAACTTGCGTATGCGGCAGCACAAGCAGTCATAAAGCGGCCTCAGCAAGCATATAACCCTCTCTTTATTTATGGGGGGAGTGGTTTAGGAAAAACACATCTTATTCAAGCTATTGGAAATGAGTTGAAAAAGCTTTTTCCTGAGAAAAAAGTGCTCTATACAACCCTTGAACGTTTTATGAATGAGTATGTTACTTCTGTACAAAATAGTCGCTCTATCGTTTTTCGTGAAAAGTACAGACGATACGATGTTCTTATTATGGATGATATCCAATTTATATCAGGGAAGGACAGTACCCAAAATGAGCTTTTTCACCTTTTTAATGCACTATACGAACAGGGAAAAAATATTGTTTTTTCTTCAGATAAACACCCAAACCATATCATAGGACTAGAAGAGCGTTTAAAAACACGTTTTAACGCCGGTATGACTATTGATGTTCAAGAGCCAGACCTCGAATCACGTCTTGCAATTATCCGAGAAAAGCTCTCTGATCAACAACACCTTCTTGAGGATGACGTACTTTCATACATCGCATCGTCAGTAACAGGGAGTATTCGCGAACTGGAAGGTGTTATAAACCTTATAACAATGCATGCGGAGTTAAAACAGAAACCTATCTCTATAACAGAAGTAAAACAGTTAGTACGTAATAGTATTAAACCTAAAAAAACTATTTCTGTTGATACGGTTGTAAAGCAAATATCTGATTATTACAATCTTGATGAACAACTTATGTACGAAAAAACACGTAGAAAAGAGGTTGTAAAAGCGCGTCAGATGATTATGTTTATATTGAGAGAGGATTTCAACGAGTCTTACCCCTCTATAGGTTCAAAGTTGGGAGGGAAAGATCACACAACAGTAATTCACTCATATGAAAAGATAAAACAGGAATTACAAGATGACCCACTTCTTATGAAAGAGCTTGATGACATAAGAATTTTGTTTAAATAACTGTGTATGAACTGTGAAAAAATGTGTAAAAAAACAGACACCTAGTGTTCTAAGAAAAAGATGTTACTCCTTATCTGAAGTAATACACAGTGCCCTTTCCCTAAAAAAGCCACCATATAAATATATTTAACACTTATCCACAATCCACACCTTATTATTCTTATTATTTAATACTATATACATATTATGAAACTACAGTGTATAACCGAGAAATTAAAACAAGCGGTACAAATGGCTGACCGTATGACAGGAAAGAACCTTAGTCTTCCCGCGTTGCAAGCAGTGCTCTTGATTGCTTCAGGAAAAAGTGTAAAGGTGCGTTCAACTAATCTAAGTTTGGGGATAGAAATAGAGATTCCTGCGACAGTTGAAAAAGAAGGTGTGGTTTTGGTAAAAGGGGATGTGCTTGCAAGTGTTTGTAATAATTTGTCGGTAGATCAGAAAGTAACCCTAAGTATTGATGGAGAAAACCTTGCTATTGAAACAGAAAAAACTAAAACAGTTATTAAATGTCTTCCTAATGAAGAGTTTCCAACACTTCCTGTTGTTGAAGGAGAGTCATTTGAAATAAAAAGTGAAACCTTGCAAGAGGGTATTAGGTCGGTGTATTTTTGTGCAGCAACATCAGAAATAAAACCTGAGATAGCGAGTATTTTTATTTATTCTGAGCAGGATACGCTTGTTTTTGTTGCGACAGACTCTTTTAGACTTGCTGAGAAAAAAATAAAACAAAAACACATAGTTGAAATCTCAAAAATACTTATCCCTTATAAAAACATTTCAGATATATTGCGTGTTCTAGAAGTGTTTTCCGATACTGTACGGGTTTCATTTTCAAAAAACCAACTATCCCTTTCAGGGGGAGGGGTGTATTTTACGACACGTTTAATAGACGGGGCTTTCCCAGACTATCGAATTATCCTCCCTAAAGAGGAAAAAACTAAAATAGTTGTTATAAAACAAGAACTACTCTCAACACTAAGACTTTCTACTGTTTTTGCAGATAAGTTTTTTCAGGTACTCTTCTCAGTTATTTCTAAAGAAAAAAAGGTATACATAGATTCAAAAAATACAGATGTTGGATCTTCTAAATCAGCAATTGATGCTGTAATACAAGGAAACGATATTGAAGTTTCTTGTAATCTTCGTTATTTTTTGGATGTTTTTCAGGCACTATCAGATGATAGTGTTGTTATATCCTTTACTGAGGCAACAAAACCAATTCTTATAAAAGGGGTGCAAGATGTTTCTTTTATGTACCTTCTTATGCCTACAAATAGATAACAATGGATCAATTTCAAGCAGCACTTTCTGCTATTACAAAAAAGATACAAGACGCCTCTGTTTTTAAGGAAGAGATTAGTCGTATTCTTTCTGAGATCCTTATTGTTCCTATCCAGGAAGACTCTATAAGGGTGAAAAACAACAGTATTTTTGTTCAGGTGTCCCCAACTGTAAAAACAGCGCTAACCCTTAAAAAAAAGGCAGTTTTGAAGCGATTAGAGCACTATAAGGTCTATATTATTGGGTAACAGTGAAGACAACCTCCTTCTCGTTTTTAGCGTAGATACTATTTACTCCAACAACCTTAAATGAGTAGTTTCCCGGGATAAAACCATATGCTTTTGGTTGGAAAACAAAACGAAAAGGGTTTGAAAGGGATGTTATATAGCTATCGTTGATAAAAATATCAACACCAGTAAGAGGAAAAGAGTTTTGGTTAGTTATTGTAATGGTCGCTTGGTCAGATGTTTTTATTTGTTGAGGAAGCCCTGAAATAGAGAGGGATGGTTTATTATCATTTGAATGTATAGATTCGTAGCTTGTTGGGATATCACTTAAGGTAGTTATGTTGTATCTGTATTTATTTTGTTCCCACCATGACTGCACACCACTATTCCAAAGTCTAAATTGGGGGTCTGCATAAGGGTTTGATGGTTTTGCTCCTCTAGGATTTGATTTATCCACCCAATATAAAATATCTTGTACGTTTGTTATAACCCGCTCCTCTCGTGCTTCAATAGGGGTATTTTCTGTTGCCCGCTGCCCTGTTATTTTATCAATAAGTACAGTCTCGCTTCCTAACCAAATACCACGAAGCACTGGTTTGAGAGAGGTATAATCAGGGTCAGGGAGTGGTTTCTCAAATGGTGTTGCTGGATATTTTTTTAACGCCTCCTCCATAAATGTCTTCCATGTTGGCCCAGAAAGTGCTGCACCACCTTTTTTCATTGTTCGGTTGTCGTTGTTTCCTGTCCAAACACCAACAGCAAGTGATGGGGTGTACCCAATAATCCATGCATCACGGTTATCATCAGTTGTTCCTGTTTTAAAAGCGACGTTTGGAATAGTGAGACTACTTCCAAAAGTAGGTATACGCGCTTGAGGATCAACAAGCACATCATTCATTGTTAGTGCGACATTTCTATCAAGGACAACTTTTTCGTTTTTTTCAAAAGATTCAACAATAGCACCTTTTTTATCAACAACAGAAAGGATTCCCGTTGGTTGGTTTCTTATACCACTATTTGCAAAAACACTATAAGCACTTGTCATATCTAGAAGAGTTGCTTCACCTCCTCCAAGAACAAGAGAAAGTCCATAGCGAGACTTATCACCAAGTGTTGAAACCCCTAAGTCTTTTGCAAGAGAGAGCGCATCGTCAAGCCCTACAAGATACATCATTTTTACCGCAGGAACGTTTCTTGATTCTGCAAGAGCATTGCGAACCTTAAGGGGTCCTTTAAACTCATTGTCAAAGTTTTTTGGGTTATAACAATTTTTTGCTTCAGAAAAACCGCTTTGGTCAGGACAGGTGGTAGAAAATTCTGTTGGAACGTCAAACAAAACAGTCTCTGGGGTATATCCTTTCAAGAACCCTGCAGCATAAACAATAGGTTTGAAAGATGAACCCGGTTGACGCTTTGCTAGGGCTATATTGTATGCACCATCAATAGTTTTATCGAAATAGTCTCTTGATCCTACCATTGCAAGGATTTGTCCTGTTGTTGGGTCGATTGCAACAAGCCCACTATTACTTGCGTTATAAGCCTTTTCATTTTGAAGAGAGTTGGTTTTTACTATCTCTTCAGCTTTTTTTTGTAACTCATAGTCAATAGTTGTTGTTATTGTGTACCCACCACTTTCCATTACATCCTCACCATATTTTTGCTGAAGGTAATCAAGAATGTAAAAGACAAAATGTGGTGCTTTTATACTGTTTTGCGCTTCGGTGTTGAAGGTTACTACTTGTTTTTTTGCATCCTCATATTGGGCATCACTAATATATCCAAGAGTGTTCATTTTCTTTAGAACAACATTTTTGCGCTCCTCTAGTTTTTCTTTATTCTTCCCAAAAGGAGAGTAGTATGTCGGCGCTTTTGGTATTGCAGCCATGTATGCAGCCTCTGCGATACTGAGATCTTTTGCGTGCTTGTTTAGAAATGCTTGAGAAGCTTCTTCTATACCATAAATAGTTCCACCGTAAGGGTTATCGTTGAGGTAAATACCAAGAATATCTTCTTTTGAAAAATGACGTTCAAGCTTCAAAGCAAGAACCCACTCTTTTATTTTTCGAGTTATTGTTTTGTCGGTATTAAGAAGGGTGTTCTTTATAATTTGTTGCGTAATAGTAGAACCGCCTTGTGAGAAATTTCCATCTTTTAAGTTTACAAGGATCGCACGAAGAATAGAGGTAGGACGGATACCTTTGTGTGTATAGAAGTTCTCATCCTCAATTGCAATGGTCGCATTTTTTATGTTTTCTCCCATTTCAGCAAGAGGAATCTCAGTTCGTCTGACTGATTGGTGGATATCATAGAGCACCACCTCTCCTGTTCTATCAACTATTTTTGATGAATTTGCTATTTTACGAGCTTCAAAATTTGACAGATCAGGGAGTCGGATTGTAACTGCCCAAACCGCTGTTCCGCCAAGAAAGAGGAAAAACCCAGCAGCTAGCAGGAGAACGATGTTTTTATTTGAGGGAGTACGTTGGTGTTTCATAGTTGCATCATATAAAAAAAAGGCTAAAAAATAAACCTTTCTTATGTTAAACTAGCCCTAGTATGAACAGAGACGAACAACAAACACTCCTTATTACAAAAGGGGTAGAAACAGTCCTCCCCTCAAAAGACTTTTTATTGAGCCTTCTTAAAAAAGGATCACCTCTCACAGTTTATTGTGGTTTTGATCCAACAGCACCAACACTACACATTGGTCATACGATACAACTTCGGAAGTTACGACAATTTCAAGATTTAGGACACAAGATACTATTTTTAGTAGGTGATTTCACTGCAAGAATAGGGGACCCAACAGATAAAACAGCAACCAGAAAGCAGCTTACCGAAAAAGAAGTACAACACAACCTCCGTTTGTATAAGAAACAGGCTGGGAAGTTTATACGTTTCTCTGGAAGAAATAAAGCGGAAATACGGTTTAATGCAAAATGGCTGAAAAAGCTTACTTTTGCTGACATTATTTCCTTGGCTTCAAATGTTACTGTTGATCAGATGTTAAAAAGGGATATGTTTGTTCGAAGGATGCAAGAAGAAAAACCTGTGTACCTTCACGAGTTTTTCTACCCACTCATGCAAGGGTATGACTCTGTCTATATGAATGTTGACGGCGAGGTTGGGGGTAATGATCAACTATTTAATATGATGATGGGACGAACCCTTCTTAAGACACTTAAAGATAAAGAAAAGTTTGTTATCACCATGAAGCTCCTTGAAGATGGTACTGGAAAAAAGATGGGAAAGAGTGAAGGGAACATGGTAGCCCTAACCGATACTCCAGAACAAATGTATGGAAAGATTATGTCGTGGCCAGATGGGCTCATTGTCCCTGCATTTGAACTTTGCACAGACTATTCTTTAGAAGCAACTACTTTAATACAAGAAGCGCTCGCTGCTGGAAAAAATCCTCGCGATAGTAAAATGCAACTTGCTTTTGAGATCACAAAACTTTGTTCTTCTGAAAAAGAAGCACACAGAGCACAGGAGGCTTTTGTTAGTGCATTTCAAAAAAAAGAAATCCCTGATTCTGTTTTAGAAGTTAAAGCAACGCATGCTTTTGATGTTATTTTAAAAAACGAAGGACTTATTTCTTCTACTGCAGAACTTCGACGTCTTGTTGACGCAAAAGCGCTTACTCACCTAGAGTCGGGAGGGGTTGTTTCTTTTGAAACCGTTAAAACAATACCTCAAAAAGGGACATATAAAATTGGAAAAAACCGTTTTATACGAATCGTTTAGATGTGAAATACCTCGCCTATCTTTTTTGCCCACACGGGCTGTAAGTATGTCACTATAAGAAAAGAAGGGACAAAGAGAATTGTCAGAACAATAGTAAAGATAAGATTCCCTAGATAAGAGAGTGTTTTTGCGACTACTTCCATATACGGCACATACTACAAGAACGGTCGTATATCAGCAAGGAAGTGACGAAAACAAAAAAATATTGTCTGACGAAAAAAACTAAAACCACTGTGCTACTATATAGTGTATATGACGATCGTGATTGCTGGCGGAAGTGGATTTATAGGAACCCAGCTCTCAAAAAAACTCCTTTCTCTTGGGCATAGAGTGATAGTTATTGATATTCACGGACCTCAGTTTACACACCCGGAACTCTTTTTTATTCAGTGTGATATTAGTACACAACCACTCCCATATGATGTACTTGAAAAAACAGACGCAATAGTAAATCTTGCAGGAAGAACAATTGCAACAAAGTGGAATAAAAAAGTAATGGATGAAATACGTCAAAGTCGCATAGATAGTACACGTCACATTATTGAGACGATAAAAAACACCAAAAATAAACCAGCATGTTTCATCACAGCTTCAGCGGTAGGGTTTTATGGAGATACTCGAGATACTCTGTGTGATGAGAAGTGCCCACAAGGAGAAGGGTATCTGGCGACTGTTGTTGCGGAGTGGGAGTCTGTAGCACAAGAAGCAGCGGCGTACGGCGTTCGTACTGTTTGTGTAAGAACGGCACCTGTTCTAGGTCATGGTGGTTTTCTTACAGCACTTACAAAAACAGCACGCTTTGGTTTTTTGGTAAAACTCAAGAAAAAAGATTTTTGGATGTCATGGATTCATGAAGATGATATTGTCGCAACATACCTTTTTGCACTTGAGACAACAACAGTACAAGGAGTGTTCAATGCGGTAGCCCCAGAAGCTGTCCCCCAGAGTATTTTTATGAAAACTCTAGGAAAAGTACTACATAGGAAAGTGTTGGGAGTTATCCCGTCTTTTATTGCTAAAAAAATATTCGGCATGTTTTTTGAAGAAATAACAAAAAGCCAACGAATATATCCGCAAAGACTTGAGGATAAAGGGTTTGTTTTTGCACACCCAACACTAAAAGAGGCGCTACAGTCAATCTATACAAAGCAGTAATACATATGAGAAAAGTAGATGTTGTTGTAAAAGGGTGGGAGCAGTATAAGCTTCTTGATTCGGGGAACGGGAGAAAACTTGAGGAGTTTAACGGTGTGGTTACAGACCGACCAGATCCTCAAGCGCTTTGGGATAAGCGTCTTTCGGTAGAGCACTGGGCTGGAGCCCATGCGCAGTTTGCTTGGGCACAGAAGGGGGAGCGTTGGAAAATCGAAAAAGGGCTCGCTGATTTTTGGAATATTTCTTATAAAAATATGATCCTTGAACTTTCTTTCCCTGGATTTAAACATATCGGGGTTTTTCCTGAACATTCCGTACAATGGGATCTTATTCAGGAAAAAGCAAAGAAGGGGACAAGGATGCTTAACCTTTTTGGTTATACAGGAGCGGCAACTGTCGCTGGGGCTATTGCTGGGCTCAAGGTTACCCACGTTGATGCATCAAAGACAACACTTTCAACAGTAAAGAAAAACTGCAACCTTTCTGGTCTTGATGATGATGCTGTGCGGACAATATGTGAAGATGCACTCAGATATGCAAAACGACTTGTCGAACGCAGGGAACAGTTTGAGGTCATTATTATGGACCCTCCTTCTTTTGGTAGAGGCCCAAAAGGGGAAGTATGGAAAATAGAAGAGTCTCTTTCTGAACTTATAAAGCTTGTTCCACAACTTCTCTCTAACGAAGCGTACCTTGTAGTGCTTAATGGGTATGCATCAGGATACGCTGCGCGTACTTTTGGAGAACTTTTTAAACAACAACTGCCACAAGGGGTGATCACTTATGGTGAGGTGGGAATTCAAGAGGAACACACTGATCGAATCCTGACCACAGGGATATATGCTCAGTGGGAGCAATGAGCGTGATATACTCAAACTCGTTATTCTTATGACTACAAAAAATAAAAAAACAGTAACAAAGAAAAAAGAAGCACCAAAAAACGTGCCTATCTATACATACCCAAAAGATCTTGCGACAAAGCGCGGAGTCAACGGGCTTGGGCTGTTTGCAAAAGTTCCGATGAAAAAAAGTGACTGCATTATCGAGTATGTTGGCGAGGTTATTGATGACGCCGAAGCAAATCGCCGTGGGGGACGGTATCTCTTTCAAACATCAAAAAACCGACACATTGATGGTACGGATCGAAGAAATATTGCACGGTACATCAACCACTCATGTCGTCCAAACTGTGAAGTAGATATTATTCGAGGGAGAGTATTTGTGTATGCAAAGCGCGCAATTACTCCCGGCGAAGAGCTCAACTATGATTATGGAAAAGAATACTGGGACGAACACATCAAACCAAAAGGGTGTGCATGTGAAAAGTGTGTAGAAAAAAGAAATCTGAAGAAATAAAATAAACCCCCAACAATTTAAACAGGTTGAGGGTTTTTTCTTGCGGAGAGTATTGTTATTGTTAAACAAAGCACTAATGCTGAGCCGGGGTATATTATTTGCTCTAGTGCAAAACTTTTTGCTCCAGCAAGGGAGAATGCGTTTGCTAAACAAAATACAATGTAAATTTTTGTTGGGCTTTCAGATGGTTTTTTGAAAGTGTTAATTATTTGAGGAATTGATGCCACAGTAAGTGCCATCACACCAAAAATCATTGTATAAAACTCACTAGAGGTATACTTAATATATACACAACCAGCAACCAGGAATAGAACAAAAGATTCTAATTTCCCCCACTCAAAACATTTTTTCAACACAAGGGCCAAAGAGGTGATACCTGCTCCTACTGCATAAAGAAAAGCAAGCCAAAAATTTCCTTTTTGGGCATAGATTGAATATGCAGTGATAGAATCAAGTGCGCACCATAATCCATATGTAGCAAAACTTTGTTTAATAGTACCTCTCCAGATACCGATTAATAAGGGGATGTGGATAAGTAACCCCACAATGCCGCCGAACAGTTGTAGTGACATAGAACAGATGTTTTTGTTCTCAAAATTATAACACGTATTTACATAAAAAGTCAATATCTATACCTTATCAAAGTAATCAAACAGTTTTTTGTTGTCTTCTTGTTGTTTTGGCACGATAGTATTTTTTTGTTCTTTTATTGAAGCTTTTTCTGGGGGCATAGTTGTGCGTACGCGAGCATTAAGCGCAAAAAATATACTGCCGACTTTTTGTAGTGCAAGTGAGATATAGAGATCCTCTGCATCATAGTTGAGCCCAAGTTCTTTTTTGAGAACAAAGAGCGGTTCTAGTCCGCCTACAGTAGCATAGTCTTTCTTTCTGAATGCAAAATTTGATCCCCAAGCGAAACGCTGCGCTTTTCGGTTTCTGATTTTTCTATTTATAACGAACTGCCACCAGGAAGAAAATTTCCAAAATAAATTGTTCTGTATCGTTGTATATCCAGCTACGATACTAACACTTTTATGTTCTTCAAGTGGTTGTACAATATTTTTTACCCAATCAGTATCAACAACACAGTCACCATCAGTACAGCAAACAACATCACCTGTGGAGAGTGCTATCGCTTTTGCTCGTGAGTACATAGAACCGCTACTATCGTGTAGCTCTACAACTTGCACAGGGTATTGCTGAGCGATTTGTACTGTTTTATCAGTGCAATTATGTGCGATGACAATGACTTCATCTGCAGGACGAGATTGGTGGAGCACTGAGTAAAGACACTTTTCAATAAAGTCTTCTTCGTTATGTGCAATGACTGTCACCGATACCCGCATGTCTTCCTATGGTACAATCCGCCTATGATAAAAACAACTCGCTATCACAAGCTCAATACTGAGGTGTACCGTGGTGGGCCGGTACTTTACTGGATGAACCGCGACATGCGTGTGGAGCACAACTGGGCGCTATTACGGGCGCAAGAAATAGCGCTTGAAAATAATGTGCCTCTTATGGTGGTGTACAACCTTGACCCCGAGTTTCTTGGAGGAACAGAACGACAGCTCCATTTCAAACAAGCACTACTCAAAGAAATCGAGACACAGTGTTTAAAAAAGAATATTTTATTCAACGTGCTTGTCGGTGCTCATACTGAAATGCAGCTTGTTTCATTTATTACACAGCACAAGGTAGGGTACATGGTGACTGATTTTTCTCCTCTTCATATACAGCGTCAATGGCTCGAATACGTGGTATCTCATGTCGAGATACCGTGCGAACGTGTTGATGCTCACAATATCGTGCCTGTATGGGTTGCAAGCCAAAAACAAGAGGTTGGCGCTCGAACACTTCGACCAAAGCTACACCGACTCCTGCCTGAATATTTGGAAAAGTTCCCATCTCTGCAAAACCATCCTTTCGGTATAACCACTGCTACTGTCGATTGGCAGAGTGTTGATCGTGTATCAGGAGGAAAAAAAGCCGTGCCTATACCATGGATTGCTCCATCAAGAAATGCTGCATTGCGAGCACTCTCTGATTTTCTAGAAAGGATGCTTCCGCAGTATGCAGATGACCGCAACAATCCAAATGCGCACGCACAATCAAACCTCTCCCCATATTTTCACTATGGCGTGCTTGCTCCACAGGAGGTGGTACTTGCAGTGTGTGAAAAAGTAGGTGTTTCTATAGAAGCGTTGTTGCATCAAAAGAAAAACGCTGCAAAAGTCGCTCTTTCGAAAAAAGCATCCCTTCGCGAATCAGCAGAGGCCTTTCTTGAAGAGCTTGTTGTACGCAGGGAACTTTCTGATAATTTTTGTTTTTACAACCCCCACTATGATAGTGTGCTCGGTTTTGCACCGTGGGCGCAAGAAACACTTAGAAAGCACGCATCTGACAAACGAGAGTATCTATATACACAAGAACAGTTTGAGCAAGCACAGACACATGATGATCTCTGGAACGCTGCGCAGAGAGAAATGGTACAGACAGGAAAGATGCACGGGTATATGCGTATGTATTGGGCAAAAAAGATTTTAGAGTGGACACCTTCTGCAAAAGAAGCGCTGCATATAGCCATAGCACTTAACGATACTTACGAACTCGATGGGCGTGACCCAAACGGGTATGCAGGAATCGCATGGAGTATTGGTGGGGTGCACGATCGGCCATGGTTTGATCGGCCGGTCTTTGGGCTCGTACGGTATATGGCACGAAGCGGTTGTGAGAAGAAGTTTGATACCAAAGAATACATTGCTCGATGGGGAGATAGGGTGTTTTGAGCTATATAAAAACCCCTGCAGCGCACAGGGGGTTTTATATAAGTGTTAGTAACTATCGTCTGGGT
Organism: uncultured Candidatus Saccharibacteria bacterium; assembly: GCA_964577515.1. Classification (GTDB taxonomy): domain Bacteria; phylum Patescibacteriota; class Minisyncoccia; order Phycocordibacterales; family UBA9973; genus UBA4124. Next base: position 103,042 of record CAZNZN010000001.1, read on the forward strand.
CTTCTCCGTATAGATATGCTTCAAACTCTGGATCTGGTTCAGTAAGCGCCTCTTCTTCACTCTCGACTACACGCTTCTTTGCGCCGATTGGTTCAAAATCATCGGCATAAGAACTCGTGAGTTCCTCACCGTCGTCATCCTCTTCTACAACTTCATGGAAACCTGAGGGGATACCTCCTTCTTCTTCTTTAAACTCATCACTTTGTGTATCAAAGTCGCCCATACGTGAATATCTACAAATTATTTTTTAATATGCAATAAGTTGTATCAAAAACTATTTTTCTTTGCAATACCCAAAGTGCGAGTTCTGTGTTTTAGTTCGCCGAGTGCCGCAACACCAAGCGCGATAGCATCGATTTCATCGTCAAGAATTGTTTTTTTAGGAAGGGGAATAGTGAGACGAACCATTTTTTCCACTTGTTCTTTTGTTGCGTTTCCTATACCAGTGAGAGCTATTTTAACTGTTTGAGGAGCAACTTCAATGAGTGGGAGTTCCGCTGTTCCAGCAAGTGCAACAAGTGCTCCTCGTGCTTCCGCAACTTTTATCGCAGTTTTTTTATTTATAGAAAAAAAGAGTGTTTCAAGTGCGAGCGCATCTGGGGTGTATGTTTCGATGAGCGCTCGAACAGTTTCGAAAATATCCGCAAGGCGTTTTTCGATAAGGTCAGTCCTTTTTGTTGTAATGCAGTCAGAAAACAAGATTGTTGGTTTTCCGTTTGACTCTGTCATCAAGGCAACACCACAACGGTCATATCCAGGGTCTATTGCAATAATGATTGGATTATTCTGCATTGGTGTATACCTCGTGTACCTCTTCAGATTCCTCAAGCGCATCGACAAGCACCGCAAGTTTCTCGGCATCACTATCAGTAATAGGCATACTGACTGTGGGCACCCAGGCACCTTCTTCTTTTGTAAACCCCCATGTTACTGATCCCGGTGTGCCAAGGTTGCCGTTGTGTTTTGAAAAAGCATGCTTCACTTCTTGTGACGCTTTGTTTCTGTTGCTCGTGAGTGCTTCAACGATAATCCCCACACCTCCTGGGCCATAGCCTTCGTAGGTGATAATTTCAAGGTCATCTTTTTGCTCTGACGCTTTCTTTATTGCTCGATCAATATTTTCTGCAGGCATGTTAAGAGCTCGTGCTTTTACAATCGCTGCCCGTAAGCCTGAGCTGTTTATATCACCGCCACTTTTTTTTGCTTCCATTGAAATCAGTTGTGCAAGCTTAGAAAAGACCTTACTTTTCTTTGCATCTGTAGCAGCCTTTTTATGTTTTATTTGTTTCCATTTTGAATGTCCGGCCATAGTGTAAAAGAAATTATAAATACGCTTTTCCTTTTTCAGTAAGCACGCGTCCTCGAGGAGTGCGTTCGATGAGTCCCAACTGGATAAGGTAGGGTTCAATAACATCTTCGATAGTCCCTTCATCTTCACCAAGGGCTGTCGCAAGATTTTTAATCCCTACAGGTCCTCCACTAAATTTTTCTCCAATAAGAGAAAGGAGTGTAATATCTTGTGGACCGAGGCCGTTGTGGTCAAGTCCAAGCATAGAAAAGGCTTCTTCTACTGCTGCGCCATCAAGATCTTTTTTGTGTATTTGCGCATAGTCCCGAACTCGACGGAGGAGGTAGTTGGCGATACGTGGTGTTTGGCGTGAGCGGCTCGCAATGTTTTGTACTGCTTCGTCAGGAACGGAGAGCCCAAGGATTGCTGCCGATCGTTTGATGATACTTCCTATTTCCTCTGGTGTATAAAACTCAAGTCGAAACGCTCCACCAGAAAAACGTGAACGAAGCGGTGCTGAGAGCATCCCAAAACGTGTTGTTGCGCCCAGTAGTGTAAAAGGTGGGAGCTCAAGTTGCACGGTGCGAGCTGATGGTCCTTTCCCGATCATAATATCAAGTTTCCCTGTTTCCATAACTGGGTAGAGCACTTCTTCAATTTGTTTGTTGAGTCGATGAATCTCGTCGATAAAGAGCATGTCACCTGGTTGGAGGTTTGTCAGTATTGCTGCAAGGTCACCGACACGTTCTATAGAAGGACCAGAGGTGATTTTGATGTTAGCACCAGTTTCTTTTGCAATCACATGTGCAAGCGTTGTCTTCCCAAGCCCCGGTGGTCCATAAAAAAGGACATGTTCAGGGTTGTGTCCACGTGATTTTGCTGCGCCGATGAGTACCGAAAGATTCTTTTTGATATGTTGTTGCCCGATATATTCGTCAAAGGAGCTAGGGCGAAGCACATTATCAGAAAATTGTTCATCAGAACCAGAAAATTGAAGGGGAGGGGTGGTGCTTGACATAATTTTTTATCTATGCTATACTCTACTTAAGATATAACTTGTAAAGAAATTGTACCACGAAGCAGTGTTGCTGCTTTGCTTGGTGTAGAAGAGGGCATAAATCTCTAAGTAGTCAGCCATTAGGTTTTAGATGTAGGCGCAGGACGTCCTGGTTTCGACTGGGGCTATCCTACAAATACGTTTTACTTATACAGCACTGTCTGTATAAGGACTCCTTAGAGATTTATGCTCTTTTTGTTTTAAGGCATTATCCTTCCATTAGATCAACAACACTTTCTACCTCTCCAAAGTCGGTGACCCCTTGCAGTATTTTTACTAGGCCATCTTCTTTCATATCAAGGATACCCTGCTTTTCAGCAACTGCTTTTATTTCGCGCTCACTTAAGTTTTGCGTGATCACTTTTTCGATTGCAGCATCAGTTTTGATACATTCATAAATACCAACACGTCCTTTGTATCCAGTGTTGTCACACGCTGTACATCCTACAGCACTAAAGAGCTCGTTTGTTTCTTTCGTTACTCCGTAGGCGCTGAGATCTTTTCCTTCTGCTTTTGCTTCATCCCAAATACGATCAATATGCGCACGCTCTTCTGTGGTAACCGCGCGTTTTTGTTTGCAGTCTGGACAGAGCCGTCGAACAAGACGTTGTGCGATAGAAAGTGATAGGGCAGAAACGAGAATTTTTGGATTTACATCAAGATCAATCAAACGAGGAATCACTCCTTGCGCATTGTTGGTATGGAGTGTTGAGAACACAAGGTGACCAGTAAGTGCACTCTCTACGCCAATCTTTGCTGTTTCTGGATCTCGTATTTCTCCCACCATGATTACATCAGGGTCTTGCCGAAGGGCACTGCGGAGTCCTTCTAAAAAGGTGTACCCTTTTTTGTGGTCGGTCTGTGTTTGGGTGATACCTGCAAGGTGGTATTCAATAGGATCTTCGATAGTGATAATCTTTTTTTCAGGAGAATAAATTTTTTGGAGAAACGCATACAAGGTAGTGGTCTTTCCTGATCCTGTTGGTCCACTGATGATAATCATGCCGTTTGGTTTTTGAATTGCTTCCATAAAGATAGTGAACAACGGAGGAGAGATACCGAGTTCGTCAAGCTGTACGCGAATAGATTTTGGATTCAAAATACGAAGTACGATTGATTCACCGTATGCTCCTGGGATCATAGAGCTACGAAAACTTATTTCATCTGTACCAAGATATGCAGAGAAGCGTCCATCCTGCGGATTGCTTGCGATGGTAAGTTTCATACCAGAAAGAAGTTTGATACGCGTGTTTATTTGTTGATAGGTGTGTTGATCAAAGTGTGTAATGACGCGAAGTACACCATCAAGGCGGAAGCGTAGTTCCACGGTAGTTTCCATCGGTTCCACATGGACATCTGAAGCACCAAGGCCTATACCGCACCCAAGAATGATTTCAAGAATACGAGAAATATGTTGTTTTGCATCTCGCGCAGCGATAGCCTCTTCTATCTCAGTGACTGCATCATCAATACTTTTTACCCGTGCACTTAGCTCCGCAAGCACATCAGGAGAAACGTCGAGTCCGCCGCTTCGTGACTGAGTCGCAAAAGAAAGATCTTGATAGTGTGTCCACACTTTTTTAATACTTCGTTCGCTTGCCATCACCATTGTTACTGCAAACCCTTTTCCTTCGAGGTATGCTTTTGCAGCAAGTGCTCCTTGTGCAACAGGAGACCGTACGGCGAGAAACAACTTTTTCCCTATGAGTTTATATGGTCCTACATCGAATTTCCGTGACTCTTCTTCTGTGAGCAGTCGAATAGCATCGTTATCAATAGACTGAGCGGTCAGGTCTATATAGGGCATTTGATACTGGTTTTCTGCAAGGAGTGCGACAAGAGCCTCTTCTTCACCTTCTCGAAGCTCCCTTAGTCGTTTTTGCTGTTGTTCTTCATCAAACTGCACCATGGTACTTGTAGTATACCGTACGAGGCCTAAAAATAGGCCTTTTTTGAAGAAGAAAAGGGGATAAGCACAGTCTTGAAAGAGTGCTTGACATTTGTGTCTAAATATGCTATGATGTATACAAATCGATTTTAAACCAAATTTTTCCAAACCTCTTTAAATTTAAAGATCATGAAAAAAATGTTTATTACGCTGCTTTTCGCAGCGACGTTCTTTAACGTAAAAGCACAGAGCAAGTCGGGAATTCTGCAAAAGGATTACTATGGCAAATTCACCGCAAACCAATGGGAAGGGTTCCTTGCCGGTAATGACGCAAAAGCGTTTGAAGAGAAAGCAACAGTGAAGCTGAAAACCTACCTGGTGGATGTAAACGATTTCGTAAAGAAACAACTGAACGAAAAAGACATCGCCGGTGCTATGGATAACAGCATCAAAAAAGCATTCCCTGCAGATGCAGATGTTTATACCTCAAGAGCCGACGGCTCATGGATTACCCGGAAGACCTATCCCGGGGAAGAAGGTTTCTACCACGTTCCGACAGGGACCTACTGGTTGAGCTTTGAATGCGGCAATCTTTGCAACTTCAAAGTAAAAGCAGTCGATCCCGGCAGTTTGACTGGTAACAACAGAAACCCGGGCTCTGGCAATGCAAACCCCAATGGCATTAACATTACTGTTAATGGCCAGCAAGGTGGTCAGGAGCTTTCCTGGAGTGCCGGTTATACTGTGTACTCTCAGGGTCGTAACGATCGCACCAATGATATTCTTGCAGATTTTACCGTCTTTAAGATGGCACAAGATGCAAAGGAGTGCTGCGGTGGTGGTCAGCAACAGTTGGTTGCATCAAATGCAATCCCGGTTGCCGGTGCAAGTAATGTTTCAATGATGCAGGTTCCTACTGGTTTCCAGCAGGCGAAGCCGCGGTTTGTTGAAACTTTTTTCGGACAAGTCGCAGTAAATACTATTGGAACTGCCGGTGGAATTCTTCTTGTTCGGGGGTTAGACAATCTGATGTACCGTCTTATGTACAGAGGAGGTAATTATTATTACGCTCCTAGCGGTGATGGTTATAATCCTGGAACGGGCGGTCCTGTGCAAGGAGGCTTCAGCTCAACCGGTTTTATTACCGGTGGTGGAACGGTGCTTTCCTACAACGGAGCTACTCCTGTTCAAGGGGCGGGGTTCCAATGGGGGAACTGATTCGGCTTTTACACACATTCGTATGGGGACACAGTGGTGTCCCCATCATTTTTTAGAGGCTCACCAAGCAGGTGGGAGATTAAAAAATGGTATTGACGAAATTATTTTAAAATGTTATAATACCATAGTCGAAATTAGAAAGAGAAAGATGAGAAATTTTATGAAACGAATTATTTTTTCAACACTCGCATTTGTGCTCGCAGTACTTGGTACTGTGTCATTTGCACATGCGCAGTCGTTCAACAATGATCCTCGTGACATGGCAACCGTCCTTGTCGGAAAGACGGGCTGTAGTGCTGGTCCGGTGGATGGTTGTTGGCAATCATCAGTGACCGCAAGTCCTGGTGATACTGTTGCTGTCCATTTGTATTATCACAATACAGGTACAACAACAGCAAACAATGTTGCAGTAGGGATCAACCCTCGTACTACAGGAGTAGCGTCATCGCATACAATGCGCGGAGGTATTCTTGTAAATGGAACAGTGGTAAAAACTGGTTCTGCGGTGATTAGCCTTACTTCACCAGCATCACTTACCTTTATTGATGCAACGTGGTTTCCAAACCAAACAACCTCTGGTCAATCTGCAAATGCAACAGCATTGTTTGATAACTACGGTATGTCTGTTGGTAACCTTGCTCCAGGATGGGGTGCACAAGGAACAGTTGTTGCACGATACCGTGTAGGAGACAGTGCACAAACCACTTACCAATGTAACGATGGTTATGACAACGACGGCGATGGTCGCGTTGATTATCCAAACGATCCTGGGTGTTCATCTGCAACTGATAACTATGAAGGAGATGATCAACAGTCACAGTGTTATGTAAACCAATACTACGCGTCACCAACAACAGTGACCTCAGGTGGATTTACTATGTTGTACTGGACTACTTCGGGATGTGACTACCTCACTATTGATGGGGTGAACTATCCAGTAAATAGCTCAGGTGCATTTGGTCCTCTCTACAGTGGCCGAAACTACGAGCTTCGCGCTTGGAAGAACAACGGTACTACACAAACACGAACTGTGTATGTGGGTGTAAATCAAATCAATAACAACACCTACCAATGTAACGATGGTTATGACAACGACGGCGATGGTCGCGTTGATTATCCAAACGATCCTGGGTGTTCATCTGCGTATGACAATGATGAATACAATACCGTTATCACCCAAACACAACCACAAGCGGTGACTACTGTTGCAACTATCAACAGTACAACAACCGCTCGCTTGAACGGTATTGCTGTACCAAACTACAGTGGCACTTCACAAGCATGGTTTGAATGGGGTCCTAGTGGCTCACTTGGCTACCGTACAAATGTACAGACAGTTACCAATACTGGAAGTACATACATTAGTGACATTGTGTCAGGACTTGTTCCGGGGACAATGTATTACTACCGAACGGTAGTACAAAATGGTAACGGTACTGCCTATGGTGATATCGTTCGATTCCAAACACAACAGGGAACTGTTACTCCACCACGTGTCATTACTAAAGTTGTTACACAAACAGTAAAAGATGTTGTTGTAGCAAAGAGCGCGCCGTCACTACTTGAACTCCGTGTGGAGAATGTATACGACAGAATGTGTGTTGGTGGTGAGATGGAATACACCATCTACTACCGAAACATCAGTAGTCAAACACTTAAAGACACTGTACTTCGTGTTGTGCATCCAAAAGAACTTACTTTTGTGAATGCCTCACGTGGCGACTATGAAGTTGTTGACCGTGCGTTGACACTTCCTCTCGGCGAGCTTACTGCAGGCGAGAGTGGGTCAGTTGTTGTACGTGTTCGTGTAAATAATGAAGCAGTTCGTGGTAATGTCGCAGTACTTACCGCGCAGGTGGTATACACCAACACAGTTACAAAGGCACAAGAAGACGCTATTGCGTACTCTCTCATCACTGTATCTGACGACTGTCCAAATGTGCTCGGTGCAAGTGCTTTTGGTATCGGTTCATTTTTCCCGACAACACTCCTCGGATGGCTTGTTCTCATCTTGATCATCCTTGCTCTTATCGTCCTTGGACGACAGCTCTACAAAAAGAAGGCGTAATACGTCATCTTTCCTAACACAAAACACCCCCGCTACGGGGGTGTTTTGTTTGTGCTAGAATCAGGAATATGAAACATTCGTATTCTCTTGACCAGCTCAGTCTTGCTGCACAGCAAATCATTAATGACGCGTATGTCTATAAACGAGAACACAATCCTGCAGGGGCAGTAGTTGTGGGTCTCCAGGGAGAACTTGGTGCAGGGAAGACGACATTGGTGCAAGAAATAGCAAGACTTTTTGGGGTGACGGAAGACGTGACCAGTCCAACGTTTGTTGTTGCCAAGCATTATGACATTACTGATGTAGGAAATCGTTTTACCGGACTGGTACATATGGATGCCTATCGTATCGAAGATGCCACAGAACTTGGTCCTATTGGATTTGCTGAATTTTGCAATCGGCCAGACACACTCGTAATCGTCGAGTGGCCAGAAAAGATACAACACACTATGAAAGAACGACGAGCGCTTATTTTTTCTATTACCTATGACGGTTTTGAAAGACAAATCGAAGGACCAATGTTTTATGAATAAAAAAGAGAAAACGTTTGTTATTCTTGATGCACATGCCATTATTCATCGTGCATACCATGCACTGCCATCTTTTACCACGAGCACCGGAGAGCCAACAGGTGCGTTGTATGGCGTTGTTACAATGACGCTCAAGATTATTGAGACGTTTTCACCAGAATATATTGTAGCTGCATTTGATCTTCCAAAGCCGACGTTTCGTCATCATGCCTATGACGCGTATAAGGGTACTCGAGCAAAAGCAGATGATGCGTTAGTGACTCAATTGCAAACTGCTCGAACATTGTTTGAAGCATTTGGTATTCCTGTGATTGATGCAGAGGGGTTTGAGGCAGATGATGTTGTGGGGACACTTGTTGAGCAATACAAACATGTTCCAGGGATACGTATTATTGTTGCATCCGGAGACATGGACACAATGCAGCTTGTAGAAGGAGATACAGTGCAGGTTTTTACTTTGAAAAAAGGACTTAATGACACTGTACTCTACAACGAAAAGGCAGTGCGTGAGCGGTACGGGTTCTTGCCCGCACAGCTCGTTGATTATAAAGGACTTCGAGGTGACCCGTCAGATAACATCATCGGTGTTCCTGGTATAGGAGAAAAAACAGCTACCGCACTAATTGATACGTTTGGGTCTATCGAGGGACTCTATCAAGCACTGCACCATGACCGGGCATCAGTAGTAAAGAAGGGGTTTTCAGAAAGAATCGTTGCGTTGCTTGAGCAACACGAAGATGATGCGCTTTTTTCAAAGACACTTGCGACCATTCGTCGGGATGCTCCCGTTACTTTTTCTTTAGGAGAGAAGGGGTACAAAGAAAGTGTTTCTGTTCCAAAAATACTTTCGTTTTGTGACGACTATGAATTCCGTAGTCTTAAGCCGCGTATCAATGCTTTATTTGGTACTACTGAAAGTGCGCCAGTTCTAGAGACTATTGATCCACGGTTACTCCGAGAAGCTTCTATTGCTCTTTGGGTGTTATATTCTGAACATACCGCGCCGTCGTATGAAACGATTTTGCAAAAAACAAAAACTACAACACTGGCTGAAGCCTACAGAGTACTTCGCGAAGAGCTACAAAAGCGTAACGGCAGTACCGTTTTTGACACTATTGAAAAACCACTTATTGCGCATATTGAGGCAATGGAAGCATGGGGGATAACACTCGATGTTCCTTATTTGAAAACAATGATTGCAGAGATAGAGAAACGAATCAAGGAAATAGAAACACAGGTTGGTGAAAGTGCCGGGGTGGTGATTAATCTTAACTCACCAAAGCAACTTTCATCATTGTTGTTTGATACTCTTGCGCTTAAACCAAAAGGGAAGCGAAAGCAGAGTGGAGCTTTTACTACCAACGCGGAAACCCTTGAAGGGCTTCGAGATGCACACCCTGTCATCCCGCTTATTTTAGAGCACCGTGAACTGCAAAAGATAGTATCAACATACGGTGAAGCGCTGGTTGGTCATGTCAAAGACGATGGGTGTATCCATGCAACATTTTTACAACATGGAACGACTACAGGTCGATTTTCATCTGCAAACCCCAATATGCAGAACCTCCCTGCCGGGGGAGAATGGGGGAAGAAGGTACGTCACGCTTTCGTTGCGCGAAAAGGTTATTCTTTTATAGGGTGTGATTATTCTCAGATCGAACTTCGTGTTCTCGCGCTTCTCTCAAAGGACCCGACACTCGTTGCTACTTTCCAAAAAGGTGAAGACATCCACACCTCTGTAGCTACAGCAGTTTTTGGTGTTGCAAAAGACGCTGTTACCCCCGATATGCGGCGTAGTGCAAAAGTTGTGAACTTCGGGATTATTTACGGCATGGGAGTAAGTGCTTTGCAAAAGAATCTGATGACTACCAAAGAAAAAGCACAAGAGTTTTATGATGAATACTTCAATGCTTTCCCAACTATCCGGGCATATCTTGATGCGGTAAAAGAAACAGCGCGAACACTTGGGTATACACAGACACTGTTTGGACGTCGGCGATATTTCCCTGGGATTAATAGTGGTCCTGTGTACCTTCGTGCGTTTGCAGAGCGGATGGCAACTAATGCCCCTATACAAGGCACTGCTGCCGATATAATCAAGCTTGCGATTATTGATGTCGCACAAGCGCTGGCGGAAAAAACCCTTGAAGATAAAGTGCATCTAGCATTACAGGTGCATGATGAACTCGTTTATGAGGTTGTCGAAGGGTTTGAAGATGAGGCTGTGAAAATCATTGTTACTGCTATGGAGTCTGTTCTTAAAAAGCATCCTATAGATGGGGGTGCTCCAGATGTCCCGCTGACTGTTTCTGTAGCAAAAGGGAAGCGCCTTGACGAGCTCAAGTAAGTGCTACAATACAGGTATATGCAACAGCCCCCATCAGTTCATAGAGTATTGGCAAACTCTTATATTACGTATCTTCTCTTCTGCACGTTCGGTCTTTTTGGTGATATTTTTTTTCCTGTACGCCTTACTGTTCCAGAGGGGAAAACACTGGCAATTATTTTTCTTATTGTCGGACCACTCTTTATCGCATGGGCACAATATACGTCATATAGGTTTGAAAAAGTAAAAGAACAAACTGGCTCTCCTCAATTTCTTCGAGGACCGTACCGACATTTTCGTAACCCAACACAAATAGGACTTCTTTTTCTTGTTGCCGGGTATGCTCTTGCAACAGGTGCCATCATGCTCTTTCTCGCAACAGTACTTGCATATGTGACTTCAAATATTTTTTTTAGAAAACACGAAGCTATTCTTGAACACCGATATGGTGATACCTACACGCAATACAAAAAGTCAGTAGATAAGATTTTGTAAGACATGTTGCATATTATTGTTGGTCCAACACTCGAGCTTCGAAAAGAAAAAAGAGCAGCACTTGTTTCTATAGAAAAAGAAGCGGTTATTTTTGTTGACGATACAGACACCTCGTTTGAAGAACTTGTTCGTTTTGCTTTTCCGTCACTGTTTGCGGTTGGAATACCTATAGTGCATGGAAAGTTCTTGTTGGAAAAAAAAGAACAAGAAATTCGGCAAGAAACAATACAAACACTTGTGGCAAGTCCTACAGTTTTTGTTCTTGAAGAAAGCGGGATTTCTGCACCGCAGAAAAAACTGTTTGAAAAACACGGGGCACGTGTATATGAGTATCAGTATGAGAAAAAACAAAAAGAGGAGGCAACTATTTTTGCAATCACTGCGGCCCTTACGATGACAAGCAAAAAAGATCGTTGGCTACTTTTTCAAAAGTGTATTGCAGAGCACGCACCCGAAGCGCTTGTTGGTATTTTATTTTGGAAGTTGCGCCAACTTCTGGATCGTCCATCAAAACAAACAGTACACTATCAACAACTCTATACAAGACTTATGCATGCACAACAACGTGCGTGGCAGCGTGGAGTTCCACTCGCACTCTTGATAGAAAAAGTACTACTTGAATATTAAAAAAGAAAACTCCCATAAGAAGGGAGTTTATATATTAAAGGAGATTTATTTGCGTTTTTATTTTTAAAAGTACTACTACACGAGGAACTTATACACACTGACGGAAGGAACTGCTGTTCTGTGTATAGTATACGAAGTAATCTTTTACTGCACAACTGCTGTACTAGAGTCTTTCTGTGGATTTCCAAAAACACTAAGTAAAATAACGGCGAAAACGGAGAGTGACATGAGAGGAATAGTGACAAATCCAAACTCAAATACATACCGAGCGGTACATGACGCGTCCGCACTACAAGGGAGAGGGCTTACTCCTGTGTAGTAAATAAATGTGTGATACAACGCAAAAAGTATTCCCACTACTGAAAGGATTCGTACATATCGGAGAGCGTTTAGGTCTTTTTTGATAAGTCCAAAACCCGCAATAAATACTATTGGGTACATAAAAATACGTTGGTACCAACAGAGATCACAAGGAGGGAATCCGATTACGTTTGAATAGATGAGACTGCCTATCATTGCAAAGAGAGCAACAATGAAAACACTCCTAAATGTATTTTTGCGAATAGCATTACTAACAATATTTTCTTTTTTTTGCACGCGAGCAATGAGTAGGAAAAGTGCAGCAATGAGAAACACAATTGCTCCACTAGCACTTAGTGTATTAAAGATATCGGTAAAGGTTTCCATATATAGTGTTAGTTAGTTTCTGATAAAACGCATTGTGTTTTCTCTGCAAGTGTTTCAAAAGGAACTTCACCACTCTGTCGTGTACCATCAGCAAACACCCAAGTTGGGTACCCTTCTATTCCTGCTGTTGCACAAATAGGGAGTTGTCCTTTTCCATCTGGTTCTGAGCATTCGACATATGGCAGAAGTTTTGCTGATTTCCCAAACATTGCTTTTTGGTTTTGACAGTGAGGACACCAAAATGCTCCATAAAATTTTGCACCACTATCTTTGATACATTGCGCAAAGGTATCATATTTCCCTGGTTTTTTTGCTTCGCGAATAAGAAGCATGATTATGCCGCCGATAAGTACAATTGCGATAATCCAATACATTATTTTTTTCATCATATACAGTTCAGTATAGTCAAAATGTCTGACAATGCAATTTAGTAATCAAGTGTTCGAAACAAGACAATACCACCCGCGACAGATACGTTGAGAGATTCTTTTTCTCCGAACATAGGTATTTGTACAACAGTATCAACTGCTCCGAGGATTGTTTTTGGTATACCGGATACTTCGTTTCCCAGCATAAAAGCTAGTGGCGTTTTTGTGGTAATTGTTTTGTAGTCGATCGCATTCTCTGCTTGTTCTATAGCTACCACGGTGTATCCAGACTGTTTAAGCATTGCGATGAGTTTTTTTGGGTCCTCATAACTTTCCCAAGAAAGTGTTTTTTCAGAACCAAGAGCGGTCTTGGCGAGATCCTTACGACTTCTTCCAAAACGGTCAATTGGTTGAGGGGTTATGGCGCTAAGAAATATTTTTTTTATTCCAACAGCGTCAGCGGTGCGAAATAGCGCTCCAACGTTTTGGGCACTTCGAACATCGTGGAGTATGAGGACATGAGGAAGAGGGGTTGTCTGCATATGGCGATTATGGTATAGTTTTTCTGCTTTTTTGCAATACAAAGAAAGAAGCATGCCCTTATAGCTCAGCTGGTAGAGCAGCTCCCTTTTAAGGAGACGGTCGCAGGTTCGAGCCCTGCTAAGGGCACAAAAGAAAAACGCATCAGGAGACTCCTGATGCGTTTTTCTTTTGTGTCTTTATTTAACCATATCAGAACCTATTTTCAAAATCGTAATCATCACTAG
>CAZNZN010000002.1:0-49329 GCA_964577515.1 uncultured Candidatus Saccharibacteria bacterium
AAGCCATTCTTCGGCTTTTTTTGCCTCTTGTTTAAATGCGTCTAAGCTGTACATGTGTAGGATTATAGCATAAGAAAAAGGCCGTCTCCTTTATAGAGACGGCCCGTTATAACAGTGTCTTACAAAACCTGAACAAACAAAAGCACTGTTGCTGCTATAAAAATAATAGCGGCAAGGGTTCTTGTTTGGCGTTTCCTTTTTTGATTCATATCTCTCCCGTCACCAAAATTGATTGTAGCCAGTGATAAGAGTACTGCCCAGGTAATCCACGCAACTGCAGGCCAAGGACTGCTCCGCCATAGGAGAGTAGCTTCTGTGAGCGTCACATAAAGGAAAAACGATTTCAGGAAGTAAATAGTTTTTCTGGTTTTTATCCCAGGAGCATTATTTTTGAGCAAAAACCATTGACCCAAAAGATTGAGCGCCTTTCTGAAAAAGAAAGTGAGGATGAACCAAACAGAAAGAAAACTGAAGAAAACGATTTTATTGACAAAAATCATTTCCAGAAAACTGATTACTGACATAGAACGGTGTTTTTATAAATTAGAAAATATAAATACTTTTTCTAATTTATTTTAGCATAAAAATATACTATTGTCAATAGTTTGTTTAGATTCTTATAGGGCCATGCTCACGACATATTCCGCTACCTGCTTTGTAGGCATGTTTGCCTTATAGAGCATCGACTTCCCTTCGTAAATAACCTTTGTTTTCTGTGGCATAGCTCGCATCTGCACCTCAAGAGTGTCTAAAAAAGTTGTAGCAAGAGCTCTGCGTTCTGATGCATCGATGTCTTCATTGCCAAGATATTCTTTTATATAGAGTGTTGCGCTCGCTTTTGTGAAGAGGGTGCGTTCACTGGCCATATCCCCTTTTGCAGTGATAAGACGTACTCGGGAACGAATCGTTTGTGGGATGAGGTATGGATGTGGCGTGACAAGGATTATATGAACACCTCTCCCTGGTTCTTCAAGTGTTTTCAAAAGCACTTGGGCAGCGTCATAAACAAAAATATCAAAATACAAAACACACCAGGATTCTTGTCCTGCATTTTCTGTTGCCCATGAAACAAGTGCTTTTGCATCGTCAATAGTAAAACGTGTGTACAAGCAATGAAAAGGAAACAGTCCTTTTTCTTTTAGTGTGACAACAAGACCTGTGGCAACAGTATTGTCTCCTTGGAGTAAAAATACTTGTTGTGGTGCAAGTGCTACAAGTGTCTCGTGCATGGTGAGTAGTATACCTTATCGTTTTGCCAGTATTGAACGCTTGTATTCGTCGAGATGTTCAAGCAGTACTCCAGTACCATGAACAACACAGTAAAGCGCTTCGTCAGCGAGTCGGACTGCTACACCTGTTTGTTGCGCGATAAGGTCGTTTAAGTGAGCGAGCTGGCTCGTTCCGCCAGTCATAACAATACCGTGATCGATAATATCTGAAGCAAGCTCTGGAGGTGTCTGTTGTAGTACATCTTTAATAGCGCGCACCATCTGTTTTAGCTCATAGTCGACAGCTTTTACTAATTCATTAGTAGAGAGCTCGAGTGTCTTTGGAAGCCCTGTAACAACATCACGCCCTTTTACTTCCCCTTTTACATCTGGTGTTACTGGAAGCGCTGAACACAATGTCTTTTTTATCTCTTCTGCTGTTTGATCTCCTATAGAGACGTTATATGTCCGGCGAATATACTCTGCAACTGCGTGATCAAGCTTGTTTCCAGCACATTTAACTGAAGTCGAAGCAACAACCCCGCCAAGAGAGATCACTGCAACATCAGTAGTTCCTCCGCCAATATCAATAATCATATGTCCGCGGGGTTCGTTGATGGGAACTCCTGCTCCAAGAGCTGCAAGTATTGGCTCCTTAACAATCACAGCGCTACGAGCTCCTGCTTTAACCGTAGCTTCTATCACAGCACGTCGTTCTGTTCCTGAAATACCAGCAGGAACAGAAACGAGAACATCGGGCTTAAAGAATGAAGACTTCCCAAGAGCTTTGTTGATAAAATACCGTAACATTGCCAGTGTCACATGGTAGTCGGCGATAGCACCGTCTTGCATAGGACGATAGACCACAATAGCATCGGGTGTTTTTCCAAGCATTGCTTTCGCCTCTGCCCCAATAGCTTCTATTTTTTTAGTTGCTTGATTTACCGCAACAACAGTCGGCTCATTAAGGACAATCCCTTTTCCTGCAACAAAAACAAGGGTGTTTGTTGTCCCTAAATCAATACCGACTTTTTTTGTTCGCAGCAAGTTCCACATAATGCCCTCCTATAGTAGCATAGAGAAAGGAGAAAAAAGTATCCTCATTTTAGCCATGTTTATCGCAACAATCATTCCTATACAGCGCGGTGTCCCCTTCGATACACTTAGTTACTACAGCAACGAACTCCTCACTACTGGAACGATTGTGGAAATCCCTTTTGGAAAACAGACGCTCTTTGGGTTAGTAACAGAGGCAACCCCCTTAATCGAAGCAAAAATGACATTGAAACACGCTCATTTTTCTTTGAAAAAAATCAAACGTATCGTTGGGCACTCATCTATAGCAACTGCTGTAGTCCAAGGACTTGTTGATGCAAAAAAACAAACACTCGTCCCAATAGGGGCACTTGCTGCTGAAGTACTCAACGAACTTTTTCTTGACATCCTACTAACTCCAAAAGATGTATCAAAAGAAGTACAAAAAAATGACAGCGCGCCACAATTACTTCCTAAAATAGTATATGGAACAACAGCGGAACGAACTGATCATTACAAAAGAATCGTACGGAGTATCTTTGCTGATAAAAAAAGTCTTGTTTTCGTGGCTCCTTCGATAAGAGCAGCAACGTTTTGGTACGAACAACTCAAAAAAGGTATCGGCGATCACGTAGTACTCTTGCATAGCAAGCGTACAAAAAGAGACCTGCGTAGTGCCCTAAGTAGTATCAAAACATCTGAACGCCCCCTACTTATCTGTACAACACCACATTTTGCGCATGTTCCAATAGAAACCCTTGGCGCAATAATCCTTGAAGAAGAATCCAGTGCGCTCTACAAAACAAACGATCGGTACGAGATAGACGCTCGTGTTGTACTACAGACCGTAGCACACCACCGAGGTATTCCTATAATTCCTGGCGACACCCTTCCTCGATTTGAAACGCTCGTACAAACAGGAACACCAACGCTTCCTCGATCATACGTTCCAGAAAAGTTGGTGATAGCACCAACAGAACCATACAGGAGTATCTTGCCTGTCGAAGCGATAGAACTTATTCGGTATTGCGAAAAACAACGCAAAACACTGTTTATTTTTACCAACAGAAAAGGACTTGCCCCTCTTTCTCGTTGTGCTGACTGCGGAACTGTTGTTGAGTGTCCGACCTGCTCACTCCCAATAACGCTCCGTTACAAGATTTCTCAAGGTGAACGCACTCGTCTTTTTACTTGTACGCACTGTGGCGATACCCTTCCAAGTACGCACACTTGTGCGCACTGTGGTGGGTGGAACATCACTCCTGTATCGATTGGTACAGATAGTATTCGTGAAGCGCTCGAAAGTATCGTTCCTCCAGAACACGTTATTGTTGTTGACGAGAGCACGACACCTGACAGTAAAAATATCGAAGTGCTTATCGAAACACTTCAAAAGAAACGATGGTTTGTTCTGGTTGGAACACAAAAACTTCTTCCTTTTATCAAATCAATCGACTACACGCTTATTCCTTTTTTTGATCGGATACTTTCTGTTCCTTCCCCATATACTGTAGAAGAATCTCTTCGTCTTATAATGGAGTGCAACGAGCGATCAAAAGAAAGCTTAGTGCTTTGTTCACAACATCCTGACTTTGTAGTAACAAACCAACTTGCAACAAAAAAAGTACAAGAACTTATCAGCGAGGACATTGAAAACCGAAGGGCACTTCACTACCCACCATTTGGGACACTGCTTAAACTCTCTCTTACTGTTACTCCTAGCCAACAGGCGCTGATTGAAGAAAAAGTGGAACTATTCTTCAAAGACTATGAATGTAGCAAAACGAGCGCACGACGTATAAGCCCTCAGAGTATGAAGCTGGTCTGCACATGGATCATTGGAGTACCACTCTCTTATACAGAAGATATGCACGAAGAACTTTTGCAGTTCCTCGACAGCTTACGAGCTCCTTATAAGATAGACACCCACCCGACACGCCTGTAAGGCTATTGCAAGAATACACTCTCCATGGTACGATAACGCCCATGTCAATGACTAATGTTGAATTAAAGAAAAATACCAATGAAAATCCGACGAACCTCCTTCGTCGTTTTACCCGTAAAATCCAAGAGTCTGGGATCATCCCAAAACTAAAAGGACAGCGGTACGCACAACGCGATCTCACAAAACTTTCTCTTAAGAAAATGGCACTCAAACGTCTCGCTCGAAGAAAAGAAGTAGAACGTCTCAAGAAACTCGGAAAAATGTAAGATACACGATTCTGATGGCAACTATAGAAGGACACAACCTTGTAGTTTCTCGAAAGAAAGGCACGCTCCCTCGCGTGCCTTTCTTGGCTATAAAAGAGAAAGTGCTTGGAAAGACATACGACCTTTCTGTGTCTTTTGTTAGTGAACGTGAGGCTCAAATGCTAAACATGACGCATCGAAACAAAGACTACATCCCCAACACTCTCTCGTTCTCTCTCTCAAAGAACAGTGGAGAAATAGTACTCTGCCTCCCTGCAATCAATCGTGAATATAAAAAGTTTGAAATGACCAAGACCACATATCTTGTTTTTTTACTCATCCACAGCATGCTTCATTTGAAAGGATTCGTACATGGCGGTACAATGGAGAAAGAAGAAAAAAAGTTTCTCACTTTCTTCACCAAGTAGATTTATTTTTTTGAATGAAGCAATCATTTTCAGTCGGTATCGATATCGGGTCAGCAACTACACGTGTAGTTGTTTCAAGCGCTCCGATAACACCGGGTGGTCTTCCGCAAGTGATTGCACATAGTGCAGTAGAAACACGCGGCTGTAAGCATGGGTATGTTTTGCAAAGAGAGGACGTCACCACTACACTCAAAAAAGCACTTCGTGAGGCAGAAACTCAAGCAGGCATCAAAATCAAACAAGCTACCATTGCTATTGGTGGTGTAGGACTACAAGCAGACTATGCTATGGGAACCGCAGTGGTAAGTCGGGCTGATAGCATCATTGGAAAACTCGATATTGAAAAAGCGATTACAGAAGCAGAAGGAACACTTGATCTAAAAAACAGAGCAATCCTCCACGCGTACCCTGTCGTATTTAAAATCGACGGAAAAGAACACCCTGTTCGCCCCGAAGGGATACAAGGGCTAAAGCTCGAAGTAAAAGTATTGTTTATCACCTGCTTCCAGCAACATATCGACGACCTCCTTGGTGTTCTCCAGGATGCAGGAGTGCGTGTGCTGGGCTTCACTGCAACACCCCTTGCAACACACCACCTCCTTTTGACCGATTTACAGCGAAACTTCGGCTGCGCTCTTATCGACGTTGGAGCAGAAACGGTTTCGGTATCTGTTTTTGAAAACAATATTCCAACATCTTTACATGTTTTTGGTATCGGCTCTCTTGATATCACAAAAGATATTGCGCTTGGTCTCCGTATCACTCCTGAAGAAGCAGAAAGTGTCAAACGAGGTTCGGTAAGTTTCCAAAGTATTCCAAAAAAGAAGCTTGATGAGATCGTTGAAGCACGTCTTTCTGATATTTTTGAACTCATTGATAAGTATTTGAAAAAAATTGGTCGCAGTGGGCTGCTCCCCGCAGGTGCAGTGCTCATTGGTGGTGGCGCATATAGTACACAAATCGAAGCAGTAGCAAAAACAATGCTCAAGATACCAGTGAAGCTCGGTGCACTTGATATCCCGAGTATAAAAGGACCAATAAAAGACCAACGACTCATTACTGCATACGCGGTGTCGTTACCAAAAAATGAACTCGGAGGCAAAAAAAATAGAACTCCTGACACAAATGACAACGAAGGGTTTGTTGCTGTCATCAAAAACTTTTTCAAACAGTTAATGCCTTAAATAAAAAAATAGTGTGGTGTTTCTGTCAATAGAGCCTTCCCTCTATTCCCTTTTTGTGGCTTTCTGCTACTATATCCACTATACAAATAAGTAGAGAAGGAGGAGAGAAAAATATGGCTAAAGTAAACCCTGAAATCGAAACCGCCGCACGGATTAAGGTGATTGGTGTTGGTGGGTCTGGCTGTAATGCGGTAAACCACATGATCAGCGCAAAAGTAAAAAACGTTGAATTCATTGTGATGAATACCGACGTACAAGACTTGCACAAGTCTCAGGCAGAGAAAAAAATTCACCTAGGGAAAAATCTTACAAAAGGACTCGGTGCTGGGATGAACCCAGAGATTGGTGCTCGTGCTGCAGAGGAAACGAAAGCTGAAATACAAGATGCAGTCAAAGGTGCTGATATGGTGTTCATCGCTTGTGGTATGGGTGGTGGAACTGGTACAGGTGGTGCACCAAGTGTGGCACGTATTGCAAAAGAGCAAGGCATCCTCACTGTTGCAGTGGTGACAAAACCATTCTTTTTTGAAGGAAACCAACGCATGCGCATTGCGGAGAAAGGTATCGAAGAACTTGAATCTGAAGTAGATGCTATCATTGTCATTCCAAACGATCGCCTCCTCGCTATTGCTGGAAAAGACACTACCTTTAAAGATGCCTTTGCAAAATGTGACGAAGTGCTTCGACAGGCAGTTGAAGGGATCTCAGAGCTTATCGCAAGTCCTGGTATCATCAACGTCGACTTCGCTGATATGAAAAGTGTTCTCACCGACGCAGGAACAGCACTCATGGGTGTTGGGTTTGCTTCTGGTGAAGATCGTGCAGAAAAAGCAGCCGTTCAAGCTATCAACTCTCCTCTTCTCGATATCTCTATCAACGGCGCAAAAGGAGTACTCTTTGCTATCTCAACCAACGACGATCTCATCATGGCAGAGTTCCAAGAAGCTGCAAAAGTGATCACCGAATCTATCGACAAAGACGCTCGAGTGATTATCGGTACCATTTCAGATGACCGGATTAAAAAAGGTGAAATGAAAATCACTGTGATCGCTACAGGATTTCCTACAGAAGGAGTCAAGAAGAACAATCTCTTTGCAGGACAGTCAGCACACCAAATCTTTTCAACAAAAAAAGACGTTGAGGAGAAGAAAGAAATCCCCTCTCCTGCTCCTATGGTGCAAAAGCCTGAAATCAAAGTAGAAGATACTGAAACTATCGACCCTGATACTACAGAAGAAGATTGGGGTGCTATCCCAGCGTTTCTTCGAAGAAACAAAAAATAATACCTCCTTCCAAAGAGCTCCTCTCAAGGAGCTCTTTGTTTGTGCTATACTCGCCCGTATGACCTACGACACAATCATCATCGGTGGCGGCCCGGGAGGGGCTGCAGGAGCGGTATATGCAGCACGAAAACAACTAAAAACTGTTCTTGTTACCCCAGAGTTCGGTGGGCAATCAGTCGTCTCCGAGGATATCCAAAACTGGATAGGGACTCCACACATCAGTGGTGCGGCACTTGCACAGTCGCTCAAAGACCATGTGAAATCATATGAAGGTGAATGGCTCAGTATCATGGAGGGGGTATCTGTAACAAAACTTGAGAAAGATGGAGAGTCTTTTACCGCGACTCTTTCAAATGGGACTACACTCTCTGCTCGTTCAGTGCTCATCACCGCAGGATCACGTCGACGCAAACTCGAGGCAATAAACGCAGATACTTTTGAGCACAAAGGTCTCACCTACTGCGCATCGTGTGACGGTCCTCTCTTCTCTGACATGGACGTTGCCGTCATCGGTGGTGGCAATGCTGCTTTTGAGAGTGCTGCACAACTTTTGGCGTACTGTAAAAGCGTTATTCTTATCAATAGAACCGACAAATTCCGGGCAGATGAGATAACTATCGAAACGGTGACCAAACACCCTAATTTGCGTGTTATTACCAACGCAGTAGCAAAAGAAGTACATGGAGATACCTTTGTAAATGGACTTACCATCACCCACACTGACACTAGTACTGACGAACACCTCCCTGTTTCAGGTATTTTTGTAGAAATAGGACAAATCGCCAACGGTGACTTCCTAAAAGATATTGTTGCTATAGATGCTACAGGGAAAATCACTATTGACCCCTGGACACAGCGCACAAGCACCGAAGGTATTTGGGCAGCTGGTGATATCACAAACATTCGCTATCACCAAAATAACATTGCTGCAGGAGATGCAGTGAAAGCGCTCGAGGACCTTTATCTCTGGGTAAAAACAAAATAAACGCACACAAAAAGCCGCATCAAACGCGGCTTTTGTGTTTTTATAGAAGAAAGAACAATATTATTTTAAAATAATTCCCAATGTTGATATAGAATATCGCTTTGGGAGGTAGAGTATATACAACTATTTTTTATACGTCAAAATAAAAACTCTACGAGAAATGATTCGTAGAGTTTTTATGGTGCTATCGACTATGCAAGGTCGTAGAAGTTGATTGCAACGTCTGCATCGCAGAAACCAAAGATACCTTTTTCAAGTCGTTCTTTGATATTTGCACGCATCGTTTCAGCATATGCAGCAGGTGTACCGTGGGTGAGGTGGAATGCAAATGGACGTTTTGCGAGCAATCCTACAGGCATGTTGTTTTGATATTCGTACGCAAACCCATACCCGAGCACGTTTTGTGCCCACTTATCAAATTCATACCCTGGGCCCCACCAGTACACAGGAGCAACGAGTATAAGCTGTTCGTCGCTCTTGATAATTGCTTGCCACTCTTGTGCAGTCTTGTCTGAAGCGTGTACTACTTCGTGTGCCCCCTCAGTATTGAGTGACGCAATGATTGCAGCACCTTTTTTACTTTCGATTTCTTTTGGATGAAAATTGATGATCATATATGGATATATTATTTATCTCTAAACTAACGAAACGTAGTGTACGGTATATACTTTACTTTGTACAGTACTTTACTTTTTACAGCACAACTGCTAGGCTTTGTCTATGATACCTCGAAAAGACGCACACCAGTGTCCTGTCAGCAAAACGGCAACACTCCTCTCTGATACATGGACGATACTCATCGTGCACCAGCTCCTCCGCTCCCCTATGCGCTTCTGTGAACTGGAACGAGCACTTGGGACAATCAGCACCCGGACGCTGACACTCAAACTACACCGTCTTGAAACGATCGGTATCGTCGAAAAGAAAGATGAACACCACTACAGTCTCACCTCCTCTGGAAAAAAACTGAAGAAGGTTATCGACGCTATGGAAGCATGGGGAAAATAAAAATAGAAAAACACCATTTCATGTGGTGTTTTTCTAATGGTGACCCTTTGTAGTGAGTTTTGGAACCTACTATTGACAAAAATTATGGAAATGTCAGTATGTGTAAAAAAGTAAATTAATGAATACAAAAATCACAGACCCCTACTCAACCGATGCTCTTGGTGTTGAATTTGGTGACTACTTCAATGAATTTAGCGATATTATACTTGGTATTAACAATGGCAAGTATAAAGACGAAGAAATCAAACAAATACTCGCAGAACACCCCTTAAAAGAAGTAGAGAAAAGGTTCGAGATGTACTATGAACATTATCCAAAATCAAAGGAAGCGGTAGCTAATCATCCTGTAAAAGTTTCTCACATAAACCAAATGGCAAAAATTGCCAATACCTGCACTACGGTGAGAGAACTTAAGCCGATCTTAAACGAAATTTTTCGATTGATTTATGGAAAGAATAATGAAATCCCTTTTCCTGGAAAGGAATTCGATCCTGAATTAGTAAGTATCAAAATTAAATAAGGGATTATTAATACCGCCATTAAAGTGGCGATATTTTTTATCCCCTTGGGCACCAGAAAATAAGCTTTATAAAATAAATGTTTAAAATCGGTGACCCTACCGGGAGTCGGTCGCTCTCATGGATTTTTTCTTCGCAACATACATGCTCGAAAAAATCTCATTCGCTCGACCCCCACTCAGACATTCGTCTTCGGTTCGACTATCTCTCCCAGAGATTCATGAACGATACAAAAACACACCACAGAAAGTGGTGCATTTTTGATCGTGTGACCCTACCGGGAGTCGAACCCGGCTTTAAAGCTTGAAAAGCTTTCGTCCTAACCGATAGACGATAGGGCCATGTCGAAACATTGTAACAGGAAAAGAGAAAAAATCAACTATCCTTCCCTCCTTCACTCATTTTATGGTATAGTTTTCCTTGCCTTTACTCGGCAGTACTGCCGAGCGATTAGCTCAGTTGGCTAGAGCGCAGCATTGACATTGCTGAGGTCACAGGTTCAATTCCTGTATCGCTCACCTAAAAAAGACTCTCTTCTCATGGTACACTTACCAGATATGCGACATATTTTCCATAAACTAGAGAAAAAAATCCAAAGTTGTCTCAGCCATTATCCTCGATGGTATGCCCTCATTGTCGGTATCGGGATTGTGGTATTTTGGCGAGGTGTTTGGCATAGTGTCGACCAGATACATACCCTCATCGACCACTTTAGCGCTGACAGCTCTATGAGTCTCATCAATGTCGCGTGGTGGGATGGGCCGCTTTCGTTTATTGTAGGAGCACTCATCTTGAACCTCACTGGCGCATTCACTTCGAGCTTTATCGGAAACGAACTTATCCTCTCAGGGCTTCGTGGAGAGCGACGTCTCAACGAAAAAGCTGAAGCTGAGCTCAAAGAAGAAGTCATTGCTATCGCTGACATCAAAGATGAGATGCTTGCAATATCAAAGAAGCTCGAAATCCTAGAAACAAAGGCACACAAAAATCATACACATTTATAAAAACAACCCCCTTCAGGGGGTTTGTATTTTTTGCCAAAGATTTACGATTTCATTTGCGGCTACATCTGCAATAGCTCCTTTTTCGTAGTCGATGATAAAATCCACTTCTGCGAAACGTTTGAGTTCCTGCTCAGCAATATCCATCCGTCTTTTTATTTGCTGTGGTGTTTCTGTTCCTCTTTTCACCAAACGCTCCTCAATTGTTTCAAGCCCGGCCCTTATGCCAAAAATTTTGACCCGAGGATCCAGATTACGAAGGTTCACAGCCCCGTTTATGTCAACATCATAAACAACAGATCTTCCTGTTTTAATGATGTTTTGAACAACGTAACGGAACGTACCATAGTAAGTACTGCCGTAGAGGTTGTATTCCATAAATTCTCTGGCCTTGGCAAATTCAAAGAAAGCTTCTTCCTCTATGAAGAAGTAATCTTTTCGATCTTTTTCTCCAGGACGAGGTTCCCTTGTAGCGGCAGAAATAGAGTTTTTTACAACACTATTACCAAGCAAGGAAATAATGGCTTTGTTTATAGTACTTTTCCCAGTACCAGAGGGGGCGACAAGCGCAATATCTAGGTTTGTTTTGTATGGCATAAAAGAATTTTTAAAAACATTACCATTTTTCGTATTTTAGTCAATATTGTGGTAGTATAGTTGCATGAAAATTTTGTCTATAGAAACATCGTGCGATGAGACCGGTATTGCGATTCTTGAACAGGGAAATGAGCAAACTGTTCAGATCCTCTCAAACGCACTTGCAAGTCAAATAGCTATTCATGCTGAATACGGTGGTGTCTTCCCTGCCCTTGCAAAACGCGCTCATGCAGAAAAAATCACCTTCCTTCTTGAACAAGCACTTTCTGACGCAGAACTCCTCGAAGCGGTAGATATCCCTTTAGAAACAATATCTGAACAGCTTTCATTTCTTGATGAAAAAGAAACAACACTCAAAGAACACGTTACCCCTTTCCTCACCTACTACAAAAAACCTGACATCGACTACATAGCAGTGACTGTTGGTCCAGGGCTTGAACCAGCACTATGGGTAGGAGTCAATACAGCAAAAGCGCTTAGCCTGATCTGGGGTATCCCAGTGATTCCTATCAACCACATGGAAGGACATGTTGTGACTGCTGCCTTTGAAAAGATAAACGAAGACACCTATGTACTCTCACCACTTGATTTCCCTCTACTCTCACTACTCGTTTCTGGAGGACATACAGAACTTGTCCTTTCTGAGGCATTTGGTAGCTATCAAAAAATAGGGAAGACTCGTGACGATGCCGTAGGAGAAGCGTTTGATAAAGTGGCTCGTGTCCTCGGTCTCCCATATCCAGGAGGTCCTGCAGTGTCAAAACTCGCAAAAGAATGGCGCGACGCTGAAGAAACACGTACGTTTGTACTCCCACGTCCTATGCTCCACAGTGGAGATTTCGACTTTTCCTTTTCTGGTATCAAAACAGCAGTGCTCTATAGCGCCAGAGATCTTGGTCGCGAAATGACCGATGAGGAAAAACGAGCGCTTGCTGGTGAGTTTGAAAACGCCGCAATAGAGGTACTCATAAAAAAGACTCTTGACGCTGTCAGTGAATACAATGCGCAAACCATCATTGTTGGCGGCGGTGTTGCTGGCAACACCTATCTTCGAAGTGAACTTATTGAAAAGGTGGCCGCAACATACCCAGACGTACGCGTACTTTTCCCCGAACAGTGGCTCGCTACTGACAACGCTATCATGATAGGTATGGCTGCAATGCTGCAAATATTTTCTAAAACACCACAAACCATCGTTCCCGAAGATCTCAAAGCAGACGGAAATCTTAGTTTATAACACCTCCACAAAACCCTCTAAAAATGGTACTATTTACCCATGCAAAGCGTCCAAAACGTGCCTGAAAAGCTGTTGAAACCCTACGAGCCTTCTGTGGAAGAAAAAGTGGCGTATGAGCTCTGGGAACGCTCAGGGTATTTCAATCCTGAAAAGATGATTGATGATGGGCATACGAAACCTGACGCTACCCCCTACACCATCATCATGCCGCCACCAAACGTGACAGGGTCTCTTCACATGGGGCACGCAATGATGCTCACTATTCAGGATATATTTATCCGCTATAAACGCATGCGTGGGTACCGGACACTCTGGCTTCCAGGAACCGATCATGCTGCTATCGCCACTCAATCAAAAGTAGAAAAAGAAATCCAAAAGAAAGAAGGCAAGTCTCGCTATGACCTCGGCCGCGAAGAAATGCTCCGCCGTATCGAAACATTTGCACAAGAAAGTCACGACACTATTGCAAGTCAGATTCGCGTCATGGGGTCATCATGTGATTGGTCTCGCGAAGCGTTTACCCTCGATGAGCAACGTACAAAAGCAGTACGTACGGTATTTAAAAAGATGTATGATGACGGACTTATCTATCGTGGACACCGTATCGTAAACTGGGATCCAAAAGGCCAAACCACTATCTCTGATGATGAAATCGTGTATCAAGAAGAAAAGACAACCTTTTACTATTTCAAATACGGTCCATTTACTATTGGGACAGCTCGACCTGAGACAAAATTTGGTGACAAATACGTTGTTATGCATCCAGATGATGCTCGTTATACCGACTATTCACACGGACAGACAATAGACCTAGAATGGATAAACGGTCCTATCACAGCAACTATTATAAAAGACGAGTCTATTGATATGCAGTTTGGAACTGGAGTGATGACGATTACTCCTTGGCATAGCACTGTTGACTTTGAGATAGCAGAACGTCACGGACTTGATAAAGAACAGATTATTGACGAACGAGGGCGTCTGCTTCCTGTTGCAGAAGAATTTGCAGGAATGAAAATTTCTGAAGCACGTCAGAAAATAGTCGAGAAGCTTCGCGCAAAAGGATTAGTTGAAAAAGAAGAACCTTACACGCACAACATAGCTACTGCAGAACGAACTGGAGGAATCATAGAGCCACAAATCAAACTCCAGTGGTTCATTGATGTGAACAAACCTATTCCAGAACGAGGAAATAAAACTCTCAAAGAGCTCATGCGTGAACCTGTTGCAAACGGTTCGATACAGATAGTGCCAGACTACTTTAGTAAGACGTATTTTCACTGGATCGACAATCTCAAAGACTGGTGTATTTCTCGTCAGATTTGGTATGGACACAGAATACCTGTTTGGTATAAAGATAATGAAATCTTTTGCGCGACAGAAGCCCCAGAAGGAGAAGGTTGGACCCAAGACGAAGATACCCTCGATACATGGTTCTCATCAGCACTGTGGACATTTTCTACTCTCGGTTGGCCAGATACGACTGAAGACCTAAAAATATACCACCCTACTGATGTACTTGAAACAGGGTTTGATATTTTATTCTTTTGGGTCGCTCGCATGATTCTCATGACCCAATACACCCTTGGTGAAATACCGTTTAAAACAGTGTACCTAAACGGTATTGTTCGTACCGAAAAAGGAGAAAAGATGTCGAAGTCTCTCGGAAACGCAGCAATGGACCCTATTGATATTGCAAAAGATTTTGGTACTGACGCAGGACGCATGTCACTCATACTCGGATCAGCACCTGGTACAGATATAAAAATATCAAAAGATAAGATCAAAGGTCAGAAACTCTTCGCGAACAAGCTCTGGAACATCACTCGGTTTGTCCTTTCAAACACCGACGGTCTCGATATGAGTGTTTCTTATACAACACAAGATCAGGCACACTACGACGCTTGGAAAGCAGAAATTAAAAATATTGCTGACGATATAGAGTCATACAGCCTTCACACTGCCTCAGAATCGATATATCACTATATCTGGGGGCATTTCGCATCAGTTATCCTCGAAGAAAGTAAATCTCTTCTTGCAAGCGACGACATCACAGTACGAGCGTCACGACAAAAACTTCTTTATAGTATACTAAGCGAGAGCATCGCTGTGTTGCACCCATTTATGCCTTTTGTGACCGAAGCAGTACATCAGTTACTCCCCCATAAAGAGAAACCATTGCTCATGATATCTGCATGGCCTACAACTATCTAACATCACCAGAATTATTATTTGCTATTATCACCGGATTGGGCCCATCGCTTATCTGGCTTTATTTTTGGCTTAAAAGAGATCGAAAGCACCCAGAACCATTTGGACTTCTTTTTTTATGTTTTCTTCTTGGAGCAACAGGGGTATTTATTGCGGGTATTATCCAAAAAGGCACGAAGGGAATGTTTTCCGATGATACGATTCGAGTGGCAGTATGGGCAGGGATTGAAGAAGTAATAAAGTTTTCTATTTTCCTTGCTGTCGCATATAAAAACCGTTTCAACGATGAACCTATCGATGCCGCTATCTACCTGATTACTATCGCACTAGGATTTGCTGCCGCAGAAAATACTCTATACGTACTCAAACCTGAGATAGCATCAAGTATCACTGCCGGACTTCTCACTGGAGGACTTCGTTTCTTTGGATCTACGCTACTTCATGTGATTGCCAGTGGTTTTGTCGGTATTGTTGTAGGACTTTCCCCAAAAACTGGGCGTGGTATTTTTATGCTTTTAGGATTAGCAGCGGCAACATTTTTCCATACCACCTTTAACCTTTATGTTCTCAGAAATGAAACTGCAAGCTTTTTGCAGATTTATGGCTACCTCTGGGTAGCAGCAATCATTACGGTTATTATTCTCGAAAAACTCAACCGTATGGAACCAGAGCAATCTCGAATACCACAACAAAAAGTGTTACAATAACACTATGGATGAACACATAAACGAACGTCTCACCGCAATAGAAAACAAGCTTGAAGAAAACAATCGTATCCTTGTACGTATGCGTCGCGTCCAAAGAAACTCGCAACTCTTTCGTTTGTTTTATTGGCTCGTGATTGTTGGGCTTACTCTTGGAGCTTTCTATTACATAGAGCCATATCTCAAGCAGCTTACACAGATATATAGCGGGATCCAAGACACCCAGCAAAACATTCAAAAAGCCATTCCGGACATAGGAAACGTTCAAAACCTTCTAGATCAACTCAAAGGACTCTAGCGCTTGAAAAAAGACCTTTTTTACGTTACTATAGAGGTCGTACTGCTTGGATAGCTCAGTTGGTAGAGCGCTCCCCTGAAGAGGGATAGGTCCCCAGTTCGAGCCTGGGTCCAAGCACACAATCAAAAACCACCTTTCCAGGTGGTTTTTGATTTATATAGACTTTATTTTGAGAACGGTCTTTCTTCCCTTATCAGTTTTTGGAAGCTTTATGAGAAGCATTCCATGGCGTTCTATTGCCTCAGCGTGATCAATCTCAATTTCAGTAGGAAGAGTTACTTTTCGAGCAAATGCTCCCCAGTAGAGTTCTTTGACGTGGTACTGATCTGGGGTAATAGATTTATTTTCTTCCCTTTTCCCATAAATATTGACCATATCACGAGTAATAGAAATAGAAAGATTTTCAGGAAGCACACCAGCTATTAGTGTTTGGATGATAATCTCATTTGAAGTTTCGTATACATCAACAGGAAGTTCTCCTACTACTTCTTGATGTTCTTCTATTTTTTGTTGAGGTCCTGATTGTTGCTGGTTTACAGAAAGTTCTTTTCTTTCCATTACAGGAGCAGGTTTCTGCTCAACAACATCGTCATCGTCTTCTTTATCATCAAAACGAAGGTTCCCCGCAAGTCGTTCAAAAAATGATCTCTTTTTCATGTCTTCTAGTATAACATAGCTATGTACGATTTTTTTGCACACTACGTTTTGCTATATATACCCCAACCACTGTTAAAATGGTCGCAAAAAGCATCAATCCAGCACTGATATATTCCACATGACGTATATCAAAATACGACCCAACACTAAATCCAAGAATAACTACTGCGAGAGGCCAGAGTACCGCCCCAACAGCAGAAAAAAGAATAAAGTGTCTTCTATTCATTCTACTTATACCGGCTAAAAAAGGTGCGGCCGTGCGAACCACTGGAACAAATCGAGATAAAAAAACTGCCCATGTTCCATACTTTGCATAGAATAACTCTGTCTTTACAACATACTTTTCAGGGATACGCTGTAGAAGATGGTTTGTTGTTCGGCGATTACGAACAACTGTTCCCAAATAATACCCTAAAATATTCCCAAAAAAGGCAGCAAAAGCGATGACAATAATCGCTGTATGTAGTGGCACTACCTGATCATAGGCAAGCATCCCTAAACTAAAGAGCATACTATCTCCTGGGAGAAAGAAGAGTGCAACGATACCAGTCTCCCCAAAAACAGTTAACGCTACGACTCCATATAAAACTATACCTGAAAGATGAGAAAGTATATGATGCATATAATGAGGCGCTGGTGTCCTCGGCAGGAATTGAACCTACAATAACTCCTTAGGACGGAGCGGTTATATCCGTTTAACTACGAGGACAATGTGATTAGGCAGCGAGCAATTCAGCGATTTTTTGCTCTTGAAAACCGACAAGTACCGCTTCACCGACTTTTATTACTGGGACACCGAGCTGGCCAGTCATTGCTACCATCTCTTTTCTTTTTTCGATATCGGCCAGCACGTTATGTTCTGTATAGGCAAAACCGTGAGCCTTAAAATACTCCTTCGCAAGTTGACAATAGTGACAAGTAGGTGTGCTGTAGATGGTGATGTCTTTCATAGGAAATCAGTATACCACAATAACATTTCCGCTAAGAACCCAGCCCAAGTCCTTTCAAAAGAGTATTCCAAAAACGTTTCAATACAGGCTGCTTCTCTGCCGATTGTTCTTTTTGTTCTGCCGTAGTCACCACGATAAGCCCCTCTCCTGGACGAACAAGACGGTACTTATCCCTAAGAATGTACTCTTTCCCTTCCTGTGTTTCTATGCGTGTGTTGAGATCATGTATTGTCGTATACTTTTCTTCTAAGATTCCCTTATCTTCTTTTAAATTTTCGATATGTGCTCGTATGGCTTTATGTTTCTGATACAGCTCAAGAACAGAAGACAACAGTATTGCTAATATGGCAATAGCAACAACAAATCCCACAATCCTTCGAGGTGAAATACGGTACGGCTGTTTTGAGAATTGCATTTTTATCATAGATAGTGGTAGGATGCCTTATATGCTATTCAATAATAACAGAAAACGTATCGCTTTGGCATGGAAGATATTCTCTATCATTATCATTGTGTCAATGATACTCCTGTACATGCCAGGACTTTTCAGCTAATCGCGATCTCGCATTACTTTTATAAATACTTCATGCGGAATAGAAACACTTGCGTGCTCACGCATTTTTTTCTTTCCTTTTTTCTGCTTATCAAGTAGTTTATTTTTTCGTGTGACATCACCTCCGTACAAATACCCTGTAACATCTTTTCGAAAGGCTTTCAATGTACGAGAAGCGATAATGCGCCCTCCTACCTTTGCCTGAATCTTCATTTCAACAAGTTGTCGCGGCATGATATTTTGTAACTTCTCTACAAACTTATCGGCCTCTTCTTGTACTCTCCTTTTTGCGATCACCCTTGTAAACGCATGCATGGGTTCGTCACCAATAAGAATATCCATTCTGAGAACATCAGCATTGCGAAGTTCGCTCCCGTCATAGGCAATAGAAGCATATCCACTTGTGATACTTTTTAACTCATCAAAAAACCCACGCATAAGTTCTCGCAATGGTAGTAACATATGGATGCGAGATCGGTTGTCTCCAAAGTGATCAATGGTCCCCACTTCTGCTTCGTGCTCATAGAGAAACGGCATCAAAACCCCCACGTAGTCAAGTGGAGTAATAATCGCTGCATGGACCCAGGGCTCTTTTACCGAAGCAACATCACCATCATTAGGGAAAAGGTGTGGTGAATACACTGTACGGTGTTGGTTGTTTCTTAATGTCACTTCATACGTGATAGATGGAAGAGTAACAATAAGATCAAGGTTGAATTCTCGTCGCAATCGTTCGGTAATAATTTCGAGGTGGAGCATACCAAGAAAGCCACAACGGTAGCCTCTACCCAGAGCTCCTGACACCTCTTCTTCATAAGAAAATGCACTATCAGAAAGGCGTAGGCGCGCAAGAGCCATGCGAAGCTCATCAAAATCATCTTGACTCTCCGGGTATACAGAAGCCCATACAACAGGGCGTGGCTGTTGATAACCGAGAAGTACAGGCACCGGACGTTTCGGGTTGATAATAGTATCTCCTACAGACGCAACACCTGGTTGCTTGATCCCTGTAACAATAAAACCGATCTGTCCTGCTTCTAACGTATTTGTTAAAGTTTCTGTAGGAGTAAAGACACCCACTTCAAGTACTTGAAACTGTTGTTTTGCCGCAGCGAAAGCAAGCGTATCCCCTCGTTTAACACTTCCTGAGAACATACGCACAAAAACAATCACCCCTTTATGGTTTGAATAGTTAAAATCAAAAATAAGCGCCTGAGGATCTGTGTCTTGAGAGGAGCGCGGTGCCGGAACTTTTTTTATGATTTCTTCTAAAAGTTTTTCCACGCCCTCACCTGTTCTCCCTGAAACATGGAGTACTTCCCTTTCATCACAACCAAGAAGTGAGCAAAGTTCTAGAGTTACTTCCTCAATACGCGCAAGCGGTGAATCAACTTTTGTAAGTACAGGAATAATCACAAGCCCTGATTCTTGTGCCATACCAAGAGTGGTCAAGGTTTGTGCTTGAACCCCCTGTGTTGCATCGACAAGGAGGAGCGACCCCTCTACCGCCTTAAGCGCACGTGATACTTCATAAGAAAAGTCTATATGCCCTGGAGTATCAATAAGGTTAAGCATAAAAGATTCTGTGCCAACTGTGTGCAACATCCGCACAGGCTGCATTTTGATAGTAATACCGCGTTCTCGCTCAAGTTCCATACTATCAAGTACCTGATCTTTCATCTTGCGCGCCTCTATAGTCCCAGTGATTTCAAGCATCCGATCCGCAAGCGTCGATTTACCATGGTCAATATGTGCAATAATACTGAAATTTCGAATATGTCCTAAGTCCATAACTAAGTGGGCAAACTATACCATAAAAAACCCTTTTTGCTTAGAGATCTTGCTGTTCTGGAACAACAGGCTTTGCTCTCCAGAATTTTGATTTTGCTGTCTCTAAAAAGAGAAAGATATCTTCATTTTTTAAGGCAACAAGAACAAGACCGTAGACAAGAAGTCCGACGCCTCCCGCGATTACTCCTTGCAACAAAACACCAAGAAATCGCGCTTGGTCAACACCAACACTTGCAACAGAGAGTGTTATATACGCCCCTGCCGCAGCAATAATCCCTGCTCCAGCAGTGTGAAAGAGCGTTTTTCCGATATCGTGTACGGAGATTTTTTCTTTTGCATATCTATGATGGAAGCGAATCCACAACATCATTGCGTTTGTGATTTGACCAATAGAAAATCCAAGAGGGAGCATGAGCACTGAAGCCCCTTTAACCCCATCTACTCGCAAGAGCGACACTACAAATTGTTCAAACAGCGGACTCCATTTAAAAAGTGCTAAAAAGAGGATGGTTGTTAAAATAGAAACAGCCATGCCGATACTATTTGTTTTTAAGGGTGTTTTTGTATCCCCCTGTGCATAAAAACCGCGAACAAGAAGTAGTATCATACTCTGCGCAGTAACGGATAACGAGAAAAGAGCCAAAGCTCCTGCTACAAGCCGAGTATCGTTCCAAGAAAAAACTCCGCCACCTAAAAGGATACGAACTATTTGCGCTCGAAGTACAATAAAAAACAATGCGCATGGTATCGAAAAGAAAAGTATGTTTCGTGTTGCGCGGTGGATCAGAGAAAGGAACTCTACATCTTTTTTTTCTTCAAAAAGACGTGTAAGTGTCGGGAAAGCAGCAACTGCGTATGATATCCCAATAATCATAAGTGGTGTGGTTTGAATATTGTACGACAATTGAAACACTGAGAGAGACCCGGCCGCAAGAAGTGATGCAATAGCAGCCATCGCAATAAAAATAATGTTAGTAATGGAAAGACCGAGCGTTCTTGGTAAAGATTGTTTAACAACAGCAACAATCATCTTCCAATCAATGTTCTTTATAAAACGAGGCATCTTTTGTACAGAGAGTAGTGATGGTATCTGTATAGCAACATGAAGAATCGCTCCTAGGACAACTCCTAGGACAATCCCCAAGATACCCAAAAAGGGGTACCCGAAGAGAATCCCTACAACAATACCCATATTGTAAAGAATTGGAGCAACTGCAAATGATAAGAATTTTTGTTTTACCTGGGTAAAAGCACTAAAGAGACTTGAGAGGCCGAATAAAAACGGTGAGAGCAACATAATACGCGTATAAAGAACGAGATCCTGGTGTTGTACTCCAGAAAAACCTGGAGAGACCAAGTGAACAAGTGCTGGCATAAAAATCCCAACAACAAAAGAGAGTCCGACCATCCCTAAAAAATATGCGGAAAGTAATGAGCTCGAAAAACGCTCCATTTGTTTTTCATCATTTTTCTTTATATGTGCCGTAATAAACGGAATAAGCACAGTGACTGAAAACAAAGAAGCAAACGCATTGAAGATGAAATCTGGAATACGAAACGACGCATAGTACACATCTAACGTAGCGGAAGGACCAACAACAGAAGCAAGGAAACGATCACGGAACAACCCTATAAGCTGTGAGAGTACGGAAAAAACAGCAAGAACCAGTGCTGCCTGGTTCATACTTGTAATATCCTTATTGAGAAGTTTGAATAATCGTGAGACCATACAAGGCTAACGACTTTTGGCTGGTTGTTTTTGCTCTTGAGTGTTTGTTGTAGCGGTAGTAGTCGAAGCACCTTTTTCTATTCTATCAATTTGTTCATCAACACCAGATACGGAAGGGAAAAGTTGTTTAAATTGCTTGAGTGCTTCGATAGCTTTTGAGCGTTCCCCTGAGGCCTCAAGAACTGAAATATAAGAGAGGTAGTTGTTTGGATTTTTAGGATTGATTGATTGTGCACGAGAGTATGCCTCGAGTGCGAGATCATAACTTTTTGCTTGCGCATATACGCCACCAAGGAGTGTGTACCCCTGCTCATCATACGGAGCAATAGCAACATACTTAAGAAGTTCATCTTTTATTGCACCTGTTGCTCCCTGAGACTGCTTGATTTGCCCTCTGAGGACGTATGCATCAAGATAATCTTTTTTAAGTTCAATAGCTTTTTCGATTTGATCAAGTGCTATATCAGTATTCTTTTCCGCTAGCGCTATACGTGCATTGTTGATAAAGAATAGCGGATTATTTGGATTGCGCTTCTGAGCCTCTTCTGCAGCAGTTCTCGCGCTTTTTATCGCATCTTCACTTCCTTGTCCTCCAGCAATAAGCTGGTATACCTGACTAAGACTAAGCCAGTTCACAGCACTGCGGCGATTCAAAGAAACTGCTGTTTGGGCACTTTGCTCAGCCTGAGTAAAGAGTGACTGCAGTCGTGTCTTGTCTGGATTTTCTGTTTGCGCAATACGCCCGAATTCATTTACATATAGAGATGCACGAGCACGCCAGTACTCATCGTTAGGAGAAAGTGTGATTGCTTTATTGATACGACTTTCTGCAACAGCAATATCCCCAGCAACAAGGGCTCGATTGTAGAAGACGATACTGGCAAAACGTGTCCCTGTGAAGTACACAGCAGAGAAAGCACCCATCGTACCGACAACAAGGAGAAGAATAGCGAAAAAGCTGGTGCGTGGATCTTTTAAATAATTTATAGAAGCAACTTTAGTCTTTCCAACAAGTGCTGAAACACCGAAAAGTAGCCCTATATAGATAAAGCCACTAACGATAAGCACAAGCCCCGGAGCCCCAAAGACAAGTAGTAGCGCCGTCGCAAGTGTCATGATAAGTGAAGAGAAAGCGATAAACCGAGAAAAATGATCCGGGAAGGTATAGTTGAACAATTTAAACGCATGAACAATCGCGAGAATAATGAGAATAATGAACGCAAGTGACGGAAGAATACCGTTCGTTGTGATCATTGATTGAAGATAGTTGTACCCTATATCAAAGGGAGTATTCCAGAAGACCGTCTTATTTATGTCTACAGGGTGATAAAGATTCCAGACATCAGCATAAGCACCGGCACCAGTACCAAAGAGGGGGTCTTTATAGAGCGCCTGACGCATTACAGATGTTGTTGTCGCAAAAGAAGGGCGGATATTTGTAAACGAGATACCCGCAGATTGCGAAATCATGGTCCCAATAGAGCTACTACTAAGGAAGAAGAAAAGTGCAACAAGAAGAGAGATGAAAGAAAATAGTGGAAATGTTTGTTTCTCTGTTACTGTCTCGTCTGCTTCTAATGGTTCTTCTGGCTGCTGCAGTTGTGGAAGTTTTGAGAAAAGAGAACGTTCTACTGATGATTTATAGACGAACACCAAAAGAGACGCCACTGCAGCAATAATCCACGCTGCCTTAAAGTTAAGAAATACAAGACATACAAGGCTCAAAAAGATGGCAACAATCGCAATCTTTTTGAAAAAACCTTTCGGCATAAGTACCTCGTACATGAGAAGTCCTAAAATAAATGTAAAAGTAACAAAATAAGTGAAGTCAACCCAAGAACCAACGAGAGTTCCCTGGTTTGCAACATGTGCAAGATTTTTTGCAACAAATGGAATGTTTTGCGATACATAAAGAATAACTTGAAGCAGCACAGTGATGACTGACGCTGCAAAAGAGATGAGAAAGATTTTGACAAGTCGACGTTGTTCTCGTGCGAAAGTAGCAACCATAAACACAAGGAGTGAAAGCACTGCACTTGTTGCAAAAGAGTCCAACACAAACCCTTTCCCCCACAAAGAAACTGACACATCCACAGAGGTAAGAGCACTCACAAAAGAGAGGGCCACCCATGCTCCTAGAGTAAGGAAAGTGCTTGATTTAGGGATTTTCAGTGATCCTTCGATAAACTGCGCAACCAGCCAAAAAGAAAATCCTAGTAATACCCCTACGTAAAAGATGAACCCTTTTACCATCCCGAAACCACCGACAGTCGCAGGAAGAAAAAATATTGGTAATAATGCGCAAACCGCAGTAATAATTGTAAATGAAATATTGTTAAATTTAATCGCCATTCGTTGATACATGGGCATAGTATAGCGTGTTTTACACGCGAAAAGAAGGGTATTAGCCGACAACAATGTTGATAATTTTCCCAGGGACAACAATCACTTTTTTGACAAGTGTATTTTTTGTATGCGCAATAATTTTCTCTCTTTGTAATGCAAGTTTTTCAAGCTCTTCCTTTGAGGTGTCTATAGAGATAGTTATTTCGTCACGAACTTTTCCGTTTACTTGAATAGCGATAGTCACTGTATCGTCAACTATTTTATTTGCGTCATAGGTAGGCCAAGAAGAAAGGTGTATGCTCGATTCAGCGGAATCGTGTCGCGCACCGTCACTTGAAGTGTGACCTTCGCCGAGCATATACCAAAGCTCTTCAGTAATGTGTGGAGCAAACGGTGCAAGAAGCTTCAAGAATATTTTATAATCTTCAACCGCAACAGTAGTTTGTTTATCCCAGGTATTGAGCACTATCATCATCTGCGCTATAGCAGTATTGTATTTGTGTTCTTCAATATCTTCACTAATTTTTTTAATCGCCTTATCAAGTCCGAGCGGAGTGCTCCCAGAGAGTTTCTCCTGCACTTTCCATACACGCTCAAGAAATCGTCGGACTCCTACAACACCGTTTGGATCCCAAGGATAGTTTGCGGTGATCCCGTATGGTCCCATAAAAGCGAGGTACATACGCACTGTGTCAGCACCAAGACGTGTGACTATTTCGTCAGGATTGATGACGTTCCCTTTACTTTTACTCATTTTGTTTCCATCAGGACCAAGAATCAATCCACGGTTGCGACGTACCTTGTACGCTTCAATATCTTTTACAAGCCCTATATCATAGAGCGCTTTTGTCCAAAATCGTGAATAAAGAAGGTGCATCGTCGTGTGCTCTGCCCCACCCATGTACAAATCTACCGGCATCCACATGTCCATTTTTTCTGCATCTGCAAACGCACTATTATTTTTGTTATCTACGTATCTATAGAAATACCATGATGAATCCACAAAGGTGTCCATCGTTTCCACTTCTGGTTTCCACCCTTTTCCAAAAAGCTTCTCAGTACGTGCAAAGAGTTCCGCACTTCGCGCAAGAGGTGCAGTACTGTCTGGTGTATGGTCAACATCAATCGGGAGTAACCATGGAAGGTGTTCATCTGGTACTGGATGCGCCTTGCCTTCAGGGTCGTAGACTATCGGTATCGGACAACCCCAATACCGCTGTCGTGAAATCCCCCAGTCACGAAGACGGTAAGTGCTGACAAGTCTTCCACCAACAAATTCAGTGATTTTCTTTTTTGCCTCTTCTGAAGTTAGATTATTAAAATTACTAGAATTAACTAAAACACCAGTATCAACAAAAGCTTTAGTGCCATTTAGATAAGCCTCAAACATCCAACGATGATGCTCCCAGGTAATATTTTTTAATACGTCCTCTTTTTTAACTTTTAGCAACTGATGAACGCCTAAATCAATTTCTGATTTATCCTGAGCAGTAGTGTTAAGAACAACCTCGTACGCAGTCCCAAATGCAGTTTGATTTCTTTTTTTTGCTGACCTGTATCCGGTAACAGATACAAAAAGATTGATAGCTTCTTTTATCTCAAAGTCTTTAAAACCTGTTTCTTCAGAAATTTCACGAGAAAGTGCTTCAAGATCAGTTTCGCCTTCTTCAACACCACCTCCAGCAAAATGCACATTGTTCTCATCTTCTTTTACAAGATAGAAGTTACCATCACCATCTCGAATGATCGGATCAACAGTCCTTCTGAAAAGATGAGGTACATCTTTTACATGGTCTTTATAATCAAGGTAACGAGCAATAACCTGCCTTACTGGTAAGTCATATTTCTTTGCAAACTCAAAATCTCGTTCATCATGTGCTGGCACTGCCATCACTGCACCAGTACCGTAGCCTGCGAGTACGTA
Organism: uncultured Candidatus Saccharibacteria bacterium; assembly: GCA_964577515.1. Taxonomy (GTDB): domain Bacteria; phylum Patescibacteriota; class Minisyncoccia; order Phycocordibacterales; family UBA9973; genus UBA4124. The sequence goes on from CAZNZN010000002.1 coordinate 25,838, forward strand.
GTCTGCGATCCAAAGTGGTACTGACTCACCGTTTGCAGGATTGATCACGCGAACTCCTCTGAGTTCAACACCTGTTTTCTCTTTTGACTGCTGCCGTTCGAGTTCTTGTTTTTTCTTTGTTGCTGCAACATATGCAAGAACTTCATCTTTGTTTTCTACTTGAGAGAGGAGCGCCTGTACGAGTGCGTGTTCTGGAGCAAGTACCACATAGGTTACACCAAAGAGTGTGTCTGCTCGTGTCGTAAAGACTGTGATTTTCTCGCCGCGTCCTTCAATAGCAAAATCTATTTCACTCCCCTCACTTCGTCCGATCCAGTTTTTCTGCGCCTCTTTGATTGCATGTGACCATTCAAGTGCATCGAGATCATCAATGAGCCTATCTGCATATTTCGTGATACGAAGCATCCATTGATCTTGATCTCTTTGCATCACTTCCGTACCACAACGATCACACTTTCCGTCAATGACCTGCTCATTTGCAAGGATTGTTTGGTCTTTCGGACACCAGTTTACTTTTGTATTTGCTCGATACACGAGGTCATGTTTCAAAAACTGATTGAACATCCACTGTGTCCATTTGTAGTATTCGGGGGTACATGTCACTACTTCACGAGACCAGTCGAACATTGCTCCCATACTCTTGAGCTGGGTACGCATTGTTGCCATTTGTCGCTCAGTCCACTCTCGTGGGTCGCCGCCATTTTTTATCGCTGCGTTTTCAGCTGGTAATCCAAATGCATCAAACCCCATTGGGTAAAGCACGTTGAAACCCTGCATACGTTTATAGCGTGCGTGAATATCCGGAACAGCAAACGCGTACCAGTGCCCTGTATGAAGATCTCCTGATGGATAGCTAAACTCAACAAGCTGATAGAAATTTTCTTTTCCAGGGATACTGTCTGGCGTGTGGTAGAGACCGTCTTTCTCCCATTTATCCTGCCATTTTTTCTCTACAGCGCTGTGGTCGTAGAGACGCTTGTTGATTGCGTCACTCATAGATATTCATTTTTCCACGAAATAGGTACTTACGCAACCAAGTGCTTTTATGATTGCTTTGAGAAGCGACGGGCTGCAAGAACAATCAACACCACAAGAACGACGCCTAATATAAGCACCTTGAACAACGTATTTGCATCAGCCCAATACCGTAGCGAAGCAATAACAAAAGAAAGCACACCACCCCAAGAAAGTGCAAGTGCTACCACTGAATAGCGCGCCTTAAGAACGGTCCCAAGCCCAAGGACAAATGCCCCTAGCGCAGTGAGAATTATGAAAACAGTTCTATTGTAGTCCTTTTTATCGGCGTCATATCGAAGGCGGTTGCTATAGTCTGGGTCACAGTACCCACCCAACTTTGTTTGTGGGTCTGTAGCCCCTTCTGTTTTTGCTATAGCTGTCCACTGTCCACCGACAGTGAGGCAGCGCTCTTGCGTATAGACATCAGAAACTATTTGCGGTCGCTGCATATAGCTATCAAAAAGTGGTTCTTTATAGAGGAGTGATAATGCATAGTTAAAAAACATGTTAAGCACGATAACAATACCTGTAATAATTGCTCCTTTCAAAAAACGTTCTGATCGTGTGGTTTCCATACTTAAAGTATACCACTCTATCAAAAATATTTGACAAAAAGATGTTTTAGGGTTATAAAATAACAAAATTCTTTATAGATTATGGAAATGACAACCAAGTTCTTCCGTCTTGCCCAATCTTATGGGGTACAGGAAGCAGCAGAAGGAACAAAAACGGCAGTATCCCACCTTTGTCGCCTGGTTCAGGCTCACGAAAACAAAAAAGGGTTCGTCGTAAAGGGCGGTGAAGAGTTGACTATTTCACTCTTCATCAAACAACTCGCCACGAAACATGCGGACGAAGGCATGGCAGCGATGAAAGAAATTTTGGAGTGTGCACTACAAGAAGCGCACACACCATTTGCCAGTGTGTTGGACGAGGTGTCGCTTAAACATCTGTGTTTAAAGCTCAGTACAGCGTACACAGAAAGCAAGAAAGTCCCCTTTATGGACAACCAGGAGATGGGGATCATTTTCCCAGCGCTTTTACGCGCAGCAGAAAAAATAGTTGCGGGTTCAACTGCTTGTACCTGCTAACTATTACCCGCTATATGGCGGGTTATTTTTTTATTGCTCCCTCTTTTATAAGTAGTGCCTTTTTAACAGATGGCCCACCTCCGTTGTAGCTCCCTACAGTGCCATCAGAACGCACCACTCGATGGCACGGAATAGTACTATCATGATTCTTTGCCATAAGCGTCCCAACAGCACGTGCGGCTCCTGGGTACCCTGCCTTTTTCGCCACAGCACCATAACTCATCATACTTCCCTTTGGAATAGCTCTGACTACTGCATATACTTTTTCCCTAAAAAGACTTTTCATATCAAAAGTATAGCACTTGTAAAAAAATAGCTTTTTTGTATAATACATACCACGTCACGATGACATGGGCCTATAGCTCAGCTGGTAGAGCAGTGCTTTTGCAAAGCAAAGGTCAGGAGTTCGAATCTCCTTAGGTCCACAACAATAAAACCCCGTTTTACGGGGTTTTATTGTTGCTATTTACCAAGCTTTTCCTCTATGGCTTTCAACCGCTCAAGAATTTCAGTGATTTGCTCTTCTGCGCGCATGTTTATCTTGTAATCGCTTTCTGCTCGCAGTTCACTGTGCCGCCCTTGAAGATTTTGTCCTATCATGATAAGCGGCATGAGAAATATTTGAATCATGTTTGAAATAAAAAGCCAAAGAACAAATGCTGGAAACGGATCAAATCGAAGCTCGTATGGGGCAAGAGTATTCCACCCAAACCATAGCGCTGTCCAGAGAACAATGAGAAAGAAAAATTTCATACTCCCCACATGGTTGGTCACCCATACTGCAAGACGCTCGAGTCGTGAGAGGCTTTCTTTATGGGTGATGTATGTATTATGAATGTTATGTTCTGCCATATAGGCTTATGATACCACCGTTTCTGAAGTGCGAGGAGCTGAACTGTTGAGCGTATCAATCGCAAATCTTCCTGCTCCAAAAAATGAAAGCGCAAGCGTTGCTATAGAAAGTCCTATGTCTCTGACCCCTACGGCAGTCATTCCTATAGAGAAAGAAATGCCAAACATATGTAGTGCCAAGATAAATGCAGTGAGCTCAGTGAATGCTCCGAGCAAAAGAAGCATCCCACCGATCAGCTCTACCAAGGCATTGAGTTGTACAAAATGTACTGGCGCTATACTTAGACCTTTGACAAAATCAGGCAAAAACCCCGTCCATCGTAGTGGGTCTTGAAATTGTGAAAAAGAAAACCAGAGAAACACAAATCCGAGCCCATACCGAAGTAACACTGGTGCAAAAGGAGAAAGTCGGTTACGTAGTGCTTCCATAAAGGTTATTTGAGTGCTCCTATTTTAAAGCTTGCGAGTATACGTTCTGGCCCTCCATCACCACCGTGCTGTTCGTTGAAGTCATCAGAAGCATCTACTCCACACATCCCCTTGATAGCTCCTGACCCTCCTGGGTGTTGGCTGATCCAACTAGTAACATCATAGACGTTACCGTTGACGATGGTCCAGCAACTTGTCGCGCTGTTATGTGCCGCAACTTCAGCGGTGGTATAACTCGACACTTTAGGAATGGTAGTTGTTTTTGGTGTACTTGAAGTAGTTTTTGGCGCTGTTGCTACTGTTGTCTTTGGCGTAGCTCCTGTAGTGCTTTCTTTCTCTGTATTTGTAGTTGTTGTCGTATCAGCAACGATTGCTGGGTATTGTGATTCTTCTGTAGTAGATGGTCGTGAAGCGATATACGCACCTCCACCAATAAGTATCGCAAGCGCAAAAATGCCAATGATTGTTTTTGTTTGTGTCATAATAGCTGACAGTATACCATAGCAAAACACCCCCTTAGAGGGGTGCTTTTTGTTGTGCTATTAAGAAAGGTGTTTTGAAACGAGTTTTGTCATTTCAAACATGTTTACTGTAGCTTTTCCGCCAAATACCTTTTTGAGTGCTTCATCAGCGTTGATATTTCGCTTGTTTGCCTGGTCTTGTAGACCGTTTTTCTTGATATACGCCCAAAGTTGCTTTACGACTTCTGCACGAGGCATTGGTCCTGCTCCCACAACAACTGCAAGATCTGGACTAATAGTCATTGGCTTCATAAGGGCTGGATTTGGTTTTCTTTTTGTCTCCATCTTTATATTATACCATATCTATACTTTTTTGGTAAGGATAGCCTTATTTTTGGATTAAGGAAGGATTCCCGGCCACGCCACCAGCAAGCTCGACTATGCGCTGTATACCATGACTTTTCATGACCGCTACAGCGCTAGCTGAACGACTTCCTGAGCGACAATACACAAAATATTGCGCAGCAGGATCAAGCGCAGCTATTTGTGCTTCAAAAGTACTTTCGTAGAAATCAATATTACGAGCACCATTGATATGACCAGCGGAGAACTCTTCTGGTGTACGCACATCAATAAGTATGCCTTGAGGATTTTCTTGGAGCAATTGAGAGAAGCTGCTTCCTGAAACTTTTTGAATAGTTGCCGGTGATGGTTGCATAGTAGTACGGAACAAAAACGCTACAGTGATAAGAATAATAACGATACCGATGCCTATATATACTTTAGCCATACAAACTACTGTAAAAGTCGTGCAAAAGCTTCTGGCTGGAACCCGACCAGTACCGTACCGTCAATATCGATAACAGGAACACCCATTTGGCCACTCTTTTGCACCATTTCGATTGCTCGAGATCGGTCTTTTGTCACATCGACGTCTTCGAACGCAACAGCGTGCTCTTTAAAAAATTGTTTTGCCATAACACAGTATGGGCATGTTGGTGTTGAATATACAATAACTGAATGCATAAAATTAATGTGAATAGCTAATAAGAGATTTTGCGATACGATATGCAGAACCGTCTGTGGTGCGATAGTGTTGCTTTTTGCCAACACGCACACAAGAAACAATACCCGCATCACGAAGAATTCGAAGGTGCTGTGAAAGTGCTGACTGCGACAGCGTACATTTTCCAAGAAGATCAGTAACACAATATGGCTGATGAAGGCACACGACAAGTTGCGCCCGCTCTTTGTTGCCGAGTGCAGTATAAATATCTGGAACAGTTGTTTTTTGTGAAGACGCTTTCACGCTTATATATTAGCATTTGCTAATATATAAAGCAACAATCAGTCGTGCCCTAGAATATTTGACAAGATAGTATATCCATGTTAATGTGATGCAAACTATTCTTCTCAAAAATTTTTACCATGAAAAAAGTATTTCTTTTGACCATCTTCGGATGCTTTCTTGCCTGCCTTCCCTCTTCTACTTCTGCTCAGACGACCTTTGAGCGACTGAAACAAAAGGTGGACTCTGCCCCCTCAAACCAGTGGGGTATCAAACGGGTAAACTACGGCACATGGAGCAGTGCCCCTGGAAAAGAAAATGTCTGGGCTGTATATGAAGCAGAGACTGCTACTTACACCTTGATGGTCGCCATCAACGGCCAGTCGGCTTTCAAAGAATTCCTGCAATTCAAAGCAGGCTCAAAGAACCCCGCAATCAAAGACGCCGTTGAGGCCATCTGCGAAAAGCTGGATCCTACCAAATGGACCCCTTCCTTAAACTAAAAAACCGGCAACCGCCGGTTTTATTTTTTTATATGAAGAAGCTGGTCACTAACGCTATGACAAGTATGGTGACAAGATTTGCAAAAATATCTGAAAAAAACTTTTTCCAAACAATCGCTCTATCACAGTTACTCCACAAGAGCGCTGATCCTATGATAGGCACCATAAAACAGAGCCATGTGAGTACTAGGTAGGCAACAATCATACTTGCTGGCTCCCCGTTCATACTTCCTTTGATCATCATAAAGACGACAAAAAACGCAGTGAGGAAAGAGAGTGCGAGTTGTCCTAAGTACATCTTGGCCATCATCGGCTTCGCTTCTTCCATTTTTTGTTTTTGCTCTTCAGGTGTAAGCTTGTCAAAACCAAGATATTGCATATGCACCTTCCCCATAGGTGTTGCATTTGAATACCATACTGTCCCAATCACTGCAGCAATCACTGCGCCAAGTACTGAAAGTCCTATTATCATCAACATAGTGTTATTGTGTCTATTATAGTAAATCTTAGCTTCCTAAGACTTCTAGTATACCGTGTATTTTGACAAAACAAATAAGAAGCGTAATGTAAAGAAAAACATTTGGTACACCAAAACCCCCTTTTTATTACTATGAAATCAAAAAGGTTCTTTTCAGGGGAAACCCCTGAAAAAAGAGGAAAGCAGGCAGAAGAAGCATTTTTCAAAGCCTGGGAAGGACGACCCCTTCCTAAATGGATGGTCGCCGTTGCGAGGCCGACTCGCGAAGAGGATCTGTTTGAGAAAACAGACGCCGTGATCGTGGCGATCGACAGGCCCCCTATAAGGGTACAGATCAAGTCGTTTTACCCGCAAAAAACACTCATACAAGAGTGTCATGAAGCGGGGGTAGCACTCGTTTGGGTCTGTGCATCGGATTCAGAACAAAGAATCCGTGGAAAAACCCACAAAGCGATTCATGACCTGACAGTGTTCCTGAGGCAAAGCGTCCAAGTGCTGCCCGAACATCAAAAGATCAAAAAAGGGTTCTCCCCTTCCTTTTATAGAAGAGGGACGAGGTACAAAAAGAATCCTCGTAAAAGAGAACTCCTGCAACAGCAGGACAAGTAGTACAGAGTCTGGAATAGTGTACACTATTTCCAGGCTTTTTATTTTTTAGAAAAAAGGTTAGCTTTATCTTCCCTCTTCCACTTCTTTATTTCACTTTCTCGAGCGCGCGCCTCTTTGAGGGTTGGGTATTGTTCAGCGTACCTCAACATTACCGGCCGGCGGATTTTGGTATAGTGCGCACCTTTTTTTGAATGATTGTGTTGGTGAAGCCGCCGAGCGAGATCGTTGGTAGCACCCACATAATACGTCTGATCAGCACATTCTAGTAAGTAAACAAAAAACATAGCGTGGTTATTGCGTAGTCAGCATAAATAAATAGATACTTTTTTGAGTATAGCGTATTTGTTGACAAAAAAAGAAACAACGGTAGATTGGTATACAAACTTGCACAGACCATGGATCCCATACTCCCTATCGGTGAGACGATACGGTCACTCCGAAAAAAGAAACGGATAAAACAAAAAGAGTTCGCAAAAAATGTTTCAATCAGCGTACCGTATTTATCCTTGATTGAAAACAACAAAGAGCGGCCCAGCTTGCACCTCATCAAAAAGATTGCTCTCAAATTAGAAGTTGAGCCAGAAGAGCTCATTCTGACAGCGTATGAAAAAACGCCTCAGAACGAGAGACTCAAAGGTAAAAGAAGGAAAGAGGTAAAAAATATTTTGAAGGATGTTTTATCCGTACTCTAAAAGGCACCGAGAGGTGTTTTTTTTATTTCCCAAAAACCGTAGCTGGCTGTATGGGACGATGTTAGAACCTCTTTAGCTCTAAGAAACTAGTCCTATACTGATTTTGCTAAAGTAATAACAAGTAATATTCCTAAACTATTAAGCAAGAACGATATAGTTAAGAACTGCCAATTCTTGAGTTTTGAAATCCCCATAAGCCCCACTCCTATTTCATCAGGAAAAGGTGATGCGATGATGATAGCCCCAAGAACAGGTGCAAGCCATCCAAAGTACGGAGTTCCTAGTAATCGTGTAATGTACGACCCTCCCAGCTTCATAAATACAGGTTTTATTTCTTCAAACACACTATCCTTTAGAAAACGAAATATCACATAATCTCCTATCACTGCTCCCACACCAGCTGAGAGCGCTACGAGTATAGGGTTATAGATTTGTGCAAGCTTGAAAAGTACAACACCCGCAGGCGCAACAGTAAATGTAGAGACGAAAAATATTCCTGCGATAAAAGACCCGACATACCCTAACTTAGAGATACTCAAAATAACTTGTTGACCAAGCGATGTGCCAGTAGCAAAAAATACAAAGAGAAGAATTGCTATCAACAAAAAAGTATTTTTAAATCTCCACGCTCTGTATGTATTCAATAATTTTTCCATTGAGACAATAATACTGAAACAAGGGCAAAAGTGCTAGCTGGGGTACAAGGACTCGAACCTCAATACTCAGGACCAAAACCTGATGTCCTACCATTAGACGATACCCCAATGTTTTTAACGTCTTCTTTTATAACACAAAATCCTATTTTTCGGAAGTCTCCACTCCTGTCATTTCTAGGAAGGCAAGTTCAAGCGGAAGTACAGGGATTGCGGCGTATGCGATACGCTCTACTGCAGTGATCATTGAAAGGATACTCTTTGAAGAGATCACCTCTGCTCCCTCAACTGCGCCACGCTTTATGATCTCTATATACTGTTCGTTGTGTGCTGACTCGATACGTTCTCGCATATCTGGTGCATAACGATACATGAGTGAGTAGCGCATCGTATCGAGGAGTAGCTGCGCGAGAAGCATCATATCAACATGGTGCTCCTCTGCATGAGCGAGCACCGCATATGCGCGAGCGATATCTTTCTGTACGAGTGCGTCGTATAAGTCACGGATCACCTGCAGTGAGGGCGCACCAGTCACTGACTCCACAAGCTCTCGAGTGACAGTACGCTTTGCACTTGCAGAAAGTACCTTTTGGAGAATCCCGTAGGTATCACGGAAAGACCCATCACCGAGAAACGCGATGAGTGCAGCAGCTTCAGGGTCAATCGCTACTTTTTCACGCTTTGCAACACCCTCTATAACCGATGCAAGGATTTTTTCTGTCGGCTTCCGAAAAGAAAAGACCTGACATCGAGACATGATCGTCTCAGGGACCTTATCAAGCTCAGTCGTTGCGAGGACAAATACTACGTGTGCTGGAGGCTCTTCAAGAGTCTTTAGGAGCGCGTTAAACGCGTCCTTTGTCATCATATGCACCTCATCGATAATATAGACTTTGTACGGAGATGAAAACGGCAACACACGCACTGCTTCACGAAGGACGCGCACATCATCAATCCCGCGGTTTGATGCCGCATCGATCTCAATAATATCTTCAGGATTTGTCCCAAGTGCACGAGCGAATATTCGTGCTACTGACGTCTTTCCTGTCCCTCTGCTTCCAGTAAAGAGATAGGCGTGAGCAAATGACTGGTTCTCTATAGACTGCGAGAGTACAGAAACGATATGTTCTTGCCCCACTACTTCATCCCATACCTGTGGGCGATATTTACGATAGAGTACCTGATCAATCATACGAAGCTATTGTAGCAAAAAAACAAAAAGCCTGCTTATCATACCTTGTGCGTCAAAAAGTCATCAACGATACGCGCAACATCTGTAGCATTTTTTGCGGTATCCATAAGTGTGATGCGCAACTCTTTTGCACCTTCAAACCCTGTGACATATGCTTTAAAATGTTTTTTCATTACTGCAAAACTTTTGACATCTCCAAGAAGTTTTTCAAAAAGTTGCGCATGTTCTACCATAACACGAAGCCGTTCTTCTATGGTGATAGGAACGCCGAGTGCAACAGGTGCTTTCCGTTTTGTATCAAACCACCGTCGCAAAAATGGAAGCTTACGCACAAACCATGATCGTTTTTGAGGAAGCGTTGCTACTACTTTTCGTGTTGGGTCAAAAAACCAGGGGTTACCAAAAAGTGCTCTCCCTACCATCACCCCATCAGCGCCACTAGCTACTGCTTTTTCTGTGCCATCAGCAAGCGACGTCACATCACCGTTGCCAACAATCACTGTCTCTGGAGCGATACGATCACGAAGTGCCGCTACTTCTTTTATATAGGCCCACTGCGCTGGAACTTTTGACAAATCTTTTCGTGTACGTGCGTGCACCGTCAGTGCGGCAATCCCTTGTTCTAGGATTCCTCTGATCCATTCGTTGATAGCTGGGCTATAGTAGCCTACACGTGTTTTGACTGATACAGGAATATCTCTCCCTGCTGCAGCAATCCCTCGTTTTGCGGCAGCAATCACTGCAAACGCTTTGTCTGGTGTTTTGATCATACCTGCACCAGCGCCTTGTTTTTCGATCGTTTTGTCAGGACATCCCATGTTGATATCGATACCATCAAATCCAAGTTCGGCACAAAGCTTTGCTGCGCTCTCCATGTGTACTGGATCAGCAGAAAAAAGCTGCGCGACAATAGGACGCTCACCTTCAGTAAAGACCAAATCTTTTTGTAGCACTCCTCTCCCTTCACTCATGAGACCGTTTGCAGAAACAAACTCTGTCCATATCACATCAGGCTTGCCGTAGCGCGCAATCATTTGTCGGAACGCAGCATCGGTAACATCTGCCATGGGAGCGACGCAGAAAAACGGTTTTTTTTGTTGTCGGAGTTGTTGCCAAAAATTCATAGCTTATTCGTTTGCAAAACGATACACGATATTGTTAGGAAAACGTACATCAATATAAAGCAATTTCTTTGTGCTGTCACGAAATGCGCTTGCAAGTGGTTCGGTACGCATACCAGAGAAAAGGTACTCCAGTGATGTCTGTACTGGAACAGTAGGATCTAGCACAAACTGAGCAATATCTTTGTTGTGCAAAAAATCAATACGCACTTCTCTTGGACCAATAGTACGAAATGCAAGTGGGACTATGTTGATAGTAAGGAGGTCGTCTTTGAGTGTACGAATCATTGCGAGCGTTGTGGTTGATGCTCCCTCAAAAGGGAGTGGTTGCGGCTCCCTTCCTGAAAACACTTTCAAATATGCTGTTCCCGAAAACTGAGGGGCACTACTATACACTATCCCTTGCTCATCCATAAAAAAACATTGTGTTTCATCAGTGCACCACAAAAAAGCACCTCTATACTCGCTGATAGTGATAGTAATACCGCGAAGCCCATCACGCTTCACTTGTACTTCTTTGATACGAGAAAACTGCGTATGGAGCTTCTTTTCAAGTGTTTCTGTTTGCAAAAGAAGACTGCTACTTCGTGGAAGTACCCAGAGTGTTTTTCCTGAAAGTGTTGCCATTGTAAAAAGGCGAATTTCTTCACTATCAACAACTTCAGTTCCCTCTACCGTCATAGTGGTTATTTGTAGTCGAGGATCACGTATAGCATATACCACACCGGCAAGCACACCGAGCGCCAAGAGTGTAAAAACAAGCCGCTTCCAGCGAAACCCTTTTTTGACAACAGGTGTTTCTTCCGTCTCTTTTAGTACTTGGCGATGGTAGGTACGCTCATACATAGCGGGCGATTATTTTTTCCCAAGAAAATCTTTACCGATATATTGCTTGAGTGCATCTGGCACTTTTATACTGCCATCTTCTTGTTGGTAGTTTTCTACTATGTGTTGCAAAATGCGCGGTGTCGCAAGTGCCGTGTTGTTGAGAGAGTGCACAAACTGTGTTTTCCCTTCTGCGTCTTTGTATTTAAGGTTGAGTCTGCGAGCTTGAAAATCATGAAAATATGAACATGAGTGTGTCTCTCTAAATGTATCTTGTGAAGGCACCCATGTTTCGATGTCATATTTTTTCACTTGTCCCAAACCAAGATCTCCTCCACAGTTCACCACAACATGGTAGTGAAGCCCAAGTGCTTGCAGGAGTGCTTCTGCATTTGCAAGAAGCTCTTCGTGGTATTTCACTGAAGTCTCATGGTTTGCTTCACAAAGAATGACTTGTTCAAACTTTCGAAATTCGTGCACACGAAACAGTCCTTTTGTATCCTTACTATGGCTTCCTGCTTCTCGACGAAATGCAGTAGAGAATGCGAGTTTTTTAACAGGGAGATCTTTTTCTTCAAGTACCGTATCTGCAAAGTAGCTCATAGTCGCAACTTCAGCAGTTCCAGAAAGATAGTCGTCATCTTGTGTTTTATACAAGTCGTCTTCTCCTTGTGGAAGATACCCTGTTCCGTAGAGTGTTTGACGACGCACAAGTGATGGTACGAGCATGTACTCATAGTCACTATGGTTTTTACGATAAAAGTCAACAACAAATTGCCACAGTGCGAACTCAAGCAATGCTCCATCTCCTTTCAAGAAATATCCTCGAAAACCAGCGACCTCGGCACCCTTTTCAAAATCAACCATATCGTTTTGCTCAAGAAGCTCAATATGATTCTTTGGCGCAAAACTAAATGTCGGCTTTTCTCCCCATACTTTTACTTCAGCATTACTACTATCATCTTCTCCTTCAGGGACAGAGACATCAGGGATGTTTGGCACTTGTACCATAAGCTGTTGCCATTCTTTTGTAATCTCACGAACTTTTTCTTCAGCTGACTGCACCTTTTCCTTAAGTGGCTTTAGTGCCTCTACCATTGTCCCACGCTCTTCAGGAGAAGCTTTTGCAACAGCATCTGATAGCTTGTTTTGCTCTGCTCGAGCATTTTCAAATACACTCAATGCTTCACGACGCTTGTCATCTACAGCAATAAGAGTCGAGACATCAAACGACAAGTGCTTCTTTCGAACGGCTTCTTTGATAAGGTCTGCATTTTCACGAATAAATTTGATGTCCAACATATGCTCTCATAGTACTGCAAAGTGCTATACTGATGCAACAATATGGATGCGTTCCCCATCGAACCTATCGATCCGGTTGCTGCATTTCCTTCACTTGCTGAACTCCCCCAATCCCCCAAAAAACTCTTCATCAGAGGTACTTTGGCATCATGTAAAAACAAAAAATACATCGCTATTGTCGGATCACGCGCATATACCGGCTATGGAGCGCTCGTCTGCAAAACGCTTATAGAAGGCCTCCGTGGATACCCGGTGGTTATTGTCTCAGGACTTGCACTTGGTATTGACGCCATTGCGCACCAGACAGCACTTGATTGCGGTATTACCACTATTGGATTCCCAGGATCAGGACTCTCCACTAGCGTTCTCTACCCTGCATGTCACAAAGAGCTTGCGAGAACAATCCTAGAACGAGGAGGGGCACTTATCAGTGAGTACGATAGTATGGCACGCGCAGCCTATTGGACGTTTCCACAACGCAACAGACTTGTTGCAGGAGTGGCAGATATGGTTATTGTCATTGAGGCAAAAGAAAAATCAGGAGCACTTATTACCGCTCGACTTGGCACTGAATACAATAAGATAGTGGGGGCAGTACCAGGATCAATATTTTCTGAACCATCAAAAGGGACCAACTGGCTCCTCACACTTGGCGCAGTACCTATACGTGGGCCTGAAGATGTTATACGAGAACTCGGACTCGCAGCAAAAGACCCACTTGTTTCTGACGTCATAGTAAATGACACTGAAGCAAAAGTTCTCGCATTCTTAGACGAACCAAAAACACGTGAAGCAGTCATACAAGCGCTACAGCTCTCCCCGACAGAAGCAGCCGTTGTCTTCTCAACACTCGAAATAAAGGGTTTAGTAACGGAAGTATTTGGTTTGCTCCAAAAACATTGACATAGGATATCTTTGTTTTATAATGAAGCAAAACTTTCTCTATGTCACTAAGAAAAAAGAGGTTCGTCTACCTCTCTAAAAAGGTGTGCCCGAAACCATCGTTCTTAAATGAATTTCGCCGGAAAGTACTCCGGCAAATGTTCCTCATGCGCTAACCATGCGCATGAAAGCCCCCGCTCCGTGCGGGGGTTCCTTATTTGCCATTTTTTTATTGACGTGGTACTACTGCATACCATATGAGCAAACTTCTCATTGTAGAGTCCCCTTCAAAAGCAAAGACTATCGAAAAATATCTCGATGGTGTCTATACAGTACGTGCATCAGTTGGGCATATTCGTGATTTACCAAAATCAAACAAAAAAGCTATCGATATTGAAGGAGGGTTTATTCCTCACTATGAGATAAGTAAGGGGAAAGAGAAAGTTGTGCATGAGCTCCAATCTCTCGCAGAAAAAGCAAGTGAAATCATCTTGGCAACAGACCCGGACCGTGAAGGAGAGGCTATTTCTTGGCATATTGAAGAAATCCTAAAGCAAAATAAAAAAGTCAAAGCCCCTATTGAACGTGTCGCATTTAACGAAATCACAAAAGAAGCTATTGTCGAAGCACTCAAACATCCCCGGCCTATTGATACAAACCTTCGTAAGGCACAAGAAGCGCGACGAGTGCTTGATCGCCTCGTGGGATATGACCTCTCAGGTATTATTTGGCAAAAAGTGCGCTACGGGCTTTCCGCTGGACGCGTACAGTCTCCTGCGTTACGTATTCTCGTTGAAAGAGAACGCGAAATAAAAGCATTTATCCCTGAAACATTTTGGACATTGAGTGCGACCTGCACGACGAAAAACAAAGTCTCTATCACACTACACTGCACTGAAGAGCCTCGTGAAAAGAAAGAAGTGGATCGTATTGTTGATGTCGCTCGAAGTACCCCGTGGTACGTAAAAGAAGTAAAAGCAACAGAACAAAAACGGTCACCCCGAGCACCATTTACTACCTCTACGCTACAACAAGCAGCAAGTACTCGTTTTGGGTTTTCTCCTGCCCGAACGATGCAAGTGGCACAAAAGCTCTATGAGGCCGGACATATTTCATATATGCGTACCGACTCTACTACTCTTTCGAAACAAGCACTCACAGCTATCGCCCAACTCGTAGAGAAAAAATACGGCAAAGACTACGTTGAAGTACGCACCTATAAAACAAAGTCAAAAAACGCACAGGAAGCCCATGAAGCTATTCGTCCTACACATGTTGAGAAACTCTCTGCAGGAACAACTGACGAACAGAAAAAACTATACTCTCTCATTTGGGAACGAACAGTTAGTTCACAAATGATAGACGCAAAACTTTTGAAAACGCGAATTCTTGCTACAACTTCTGGTGATACTATCCCCGACTTTTCCGTCACTGGATCACAAGTATTAAGTCCGGGATGGCTTGTTGCTGACCCGGGAGCGCGCGGTGAAGACGTAGAGCTACCAGAACTCACTGAAAAAGATCTTCTCACTCTTGTAGAAATCACTGATACTGAAAAACAAACAGAATCACCAAATCGCTACTCTGAAGCAGGGCTTGTGAAAGAGCTCGAAGCTCGTGGAATAGGACGACCATCGACCTATGCTGCTATCATCAGCACCCTAGAAACACGTGGCTATATAGAAAAAATAAATCGCTCCCTCAAGCCAACAGATACCGGAGAAGTAGTATCGACATTCTTGGAACAAAATTTTATGCAGTACATTTCTGATACATTTACCGCTGAAATGGAGAATGAACTCGACGATATCGCAAACGGTGATCGAGAGTATGAGAAGACGTTGCGCGCTTTCTATACCCCTTTTAAAAAGGAAGTAAAAGCAAAAGAAAAACTCGATAAAGCAACAACACTCGAAGCAGCCGACGAAAAATTCACCTGTCCAAAATGTGGGAAAAGTATGGTAGTCAAACTTGGTCGCGGAGGAAAGTTTCTTTCATGTAGCACTTACCCAGAATGTGACGGGGCGCTCACAATCGACGGGCTGGAGATCAAAGGAGACGAACCTATCGGTGTCGACCCAGAAACAGGGCTTTCTATCTATACAAAAGTGGGACGATTTGGACCATATGTGCAACTTGGGGAAATGCCTGAAAAAGGAACTCGAGCAAAAAAGGGAGAGAAAAAACAAAAACCAAAGATGGCATCAATTCCAAAAACAGTTGACCCAAGTACGGTGACCTTAGCAATGGCACTACAGTACCTATCACTTCCGCGAACACTAGGCATTCATCCTGATACTGAAAAAGAAGTTACTGCAAACAACGGTCGCTTTGGACCATATGTTGCTCACGACGGGAACTTTCGATCAATCAAAGCACCCCTTGATGTGTACACTATCACGCTTTCAGAGGCTTTAGATCTTCTCGCACAAGAAAAGAAACCCCGAGGGTTTCAAAAGAAAAAATAGCGAACCCCGCTGTAAACACAGCGGGGTTGTAGTACTTGAAGCAGAACAATGGCTTAGTCCTACTTCATTTGCGGTACTACCCATTAAATTCAATTATATTATATATCTTTTAGATGCTATTGTCAATAGCATAAGCCCCTCCCAGAAAGGAGGGGCGTTTCGCACAAGTCTAAGGACATCTTCTTAATCAACCGGCAAGGAAGTGCTTGTGCAAATACTATATACATAAGTGCTTTTTTCTAAAAAACATTGTATAACACTATGATGGAAAGTAAAGTTATCTCTTTGCAGGACATACTCAGTGCAGCAGAAAAGGCTTATTCTCCCGAAGAAGCATCCTTGATCAGTGCGGCATACACTTTTGCAGCGGAAGCACACAAAGCACAAGTAAGAAACAGCGGCGAACCATACTTCAACCATGTGGCCTCTGTAGCAAAAAACTGCGCCTGGCTCGGCGCTGACGCAACAACAGTGGTAGGGGCGCTACTCCACGATACCCTTGAAGATACACCCACCACCGAAGCTATGCTTCGGGAACATTTTTCAGATGAAGTAGTCTTTCTTGTAAACGGTGTAACAAAACTAGGGAAACTCAAATACCAGGGCGTCGAACGTCACGTAGAAAGTATGCGGAAGTTTTTTATTGCACTAGCAGAAGACGTACGCGTGCTAATCATTAAACTTGCAGACAGGTTGCACAACGTACAAACTCTCGAACATGTACGAGCTGACAAACAAAAAAGAATCGCTATAGAAACTATCGAAGTATACGCTCCGCTGGCAGGACGTCTTGGTATGGGGAAGCTCAAAGGGCTTCTTGAAGATTATGCTTTCCCTTTTGCATACCCTGAAGCATATACAGAAACGAAAAAGATTCTAGAAGAACTCATTCCTGAAGCAACAAATGTCGTGACTATCGTGCAAAAAGAAGTCGAGGACATACTGCAATCATTTTCTATCACAGCATCTATCGAAGCCCGAGCAAAACACACCTATAGTCTCTATCGTAAGCTTGAAAAATACAACATGGAGACTGAAAAGATTCACGATATCGTCGCACTTCGTATCATTGTCGAAAACGTGGCGGACTGTTATCAAGTACTTGGGCTTATGCATATGGCATGGAAGCCTGTTCCTGGTCGTATCAAAGACTGGATTGCAGTACCAAAACCAAATGGATATAAATCACTCCACACAACTGTCGTTACTCCTCATGGTGTCGTAGAAATACAAATACGTACAAAAGAAATGCATGCTGATGCAGAGCTCGGAATTGCCTCTCACTTGATTTATAAAACTACTTCTCTTGGTGACTCTTTATCTCAAAAACAACAAACCTCTTGGCTTGAGCAACTGAAAGAACTCTCGACACTCGTACGCAACAGCAGTGATATGGATGAACTCAAGCTAGACTTTTTTACACACCGTATTTTTGTTTTTACTCCAAAAGGCGATGTTGTTGACCTCCCTGAACAAGCAAGTGCAGTGGATTTTGCATACGCGATTCATTCAGATATCGGAAACACTCTAAGTGCTGTGAAGATAAATCGTAAAATGGGGAGTATCGATACCCCACTTAAAAACGGAGATATTGTAGAGATTATTACGAGCAAAAACGCACACCCAACAAGTAGATGGCTCGAGTACGCAAAGACAAGCTTCGCCCGAAAGAAAATTCGTATGTACGTCGAGGAGCACCAACCAAAAGAGCGTTAGAGTGAGAAGTTTTTGATGTTATAGAGATCGTCTACATCTTGTTCCGTTTTTGCTGTCTCATCTTTATCTCTATCATCGAGGAGTGCCACCTCCTCTTTTTCTTCTGTAACAGCGTCAACATGATCATCTGTTGGCATAGCAGTAGTAGTTGACTGTGCAGCATCTACACTTGAGATAAATGCTTTATACCCTGCTTCTGGATCACGCACTGTTTCTGTCTTCGCAAGCACATCAATGATGATATCAAGATCGTCGTTTGAGAAATAATCAATAGTGATCTTGCCTCCTACTTCTGCTGGTTGTATATGAACTCGAGTACCAAGCTTGTCTTGTAGTTGTCGTTCTATCTGAATGAGTTCTGGTGTTGGGAGAAGCTCTTTCTTTCGCGCCTTGTCAGTAGCGATACGTCGTGCGATACGCTCTGCTTCGCGCACAGAAATCTTACGAAACATGATCTCCTTCAAGAGTGTCGCCTGCTCTTCTGGTCGTCCTGTCAGCATCAATAGTGGCCGAGTATGTCCTTCGTTGATTTTCCCGGCTGAAAGCGCGTCGAGTATTTCTTGCGGCATCGTCAAAAGACGAAGAGAGTTCGAAACGTATTCTCGACTCTTCCCTACTTTCTGTCCTATCTGCGCGTGGGTAAATTTGAACTCTTCTGCAAGTCGAGCAAAGGCACGAGCTCGTTCGATAGCGTTGAGATCTTCACGTTGCAAGTTTTCGATGATAGCAATCTCAAGCTTCATCATTGAATCATCACCGATACGGATGATCGCTGGAACCTGTGTAAGTCCTGCAAGCTTTGAAGCGCGAAGTCGTCGCTCCCCGGCAATAAGTTCGTACTCTGTCATCAGCCCCCCATCGGGCAAATCTTTCTCAACACGTGAGACGACAAGTGGCTGCAATACTCCATACTGCCTTATAGAATCAGAAAGGTCCTTAAGAGCAACTTGATCAAACTCACGGCGTGGTTGGTACGGATTTGGATGGATTTTATCAACGTCGATAAAGAAAATTGAGTTTGAATACAGGTTTGACATGGTGACAGTGTACCACAACAAAAAGTTCTAAAAAATTGATTTATGCGTATTTTTGACGTAGGATAATGCTATTGCCGGAGTGGCGGAATGGTAGACGCGCTCGACTCAAAATCGAGTACTCGCAAGGGTGTGGAGGTTCAAGTCCTCTTTCCGGCACATGAAAAAAGTGATTGTGGTTTGTGGACCAACTGCAACAGGAAAGTCTGACTACGCAGTGGCACTCGCAAAAAAAGTACATGGAGAGATTATTTCTGCTGATTCGCGTCAGGTGTACAAAGGCATGGATATAGGGAGTGGTAAAATCACCAAAAAAGAAATGCACGGTGTCCCTCACTATCTTCTTGATGTGGTAGCCCCAACACGAACATTTTCTGTTGCTCAATTTCAAAAAAAAGCAACAAGCGTAATAGAGAACATTTTGAAAAAAGGGCGAATGCCTATTATTTGTGGAGGAACAGGTTTTTATATTGATAGTGTTGTGTACGGGGTAACTATTCCAAAAGTTTCTGCAAATACAACACTTCGTAAAAAACTCTCCGCTCAATCCCCTGAGAAAAATTTTCTTCTCCTCAAAAAACTTGATCCTGCACGTGCCCGTACTATAGATCCCCACAACAATGTGCGACTTATCCGTGCGATAGAAATAGCTACCGCACTTGGGAGCGTGCCGAAAGTGACAAGAAAAAGACGCTACGATATCGAGTGGCACTATCTCGATTTCCCAGATGATGTACTCAAAGACCGTATCCATATACGTCTCATAAAACGTATGAAGCATGGCATGCTTGCGGAGGTAAGGAAACTGCACGATAGTGGCGTCTCGTGGAAAAAACTAGAATCATTTGGGCTCGAGTATCGTTATCTCGCGCTCTACCTCCAAGGGAAACTTTCAAAAGAAACAATGCTCACGCAGCTCGAACTTGCCATTTGGCACTTTGCTAAACGTCAGCGTACCTGGTTTAAAAAATACGCAAAATAACTACTGCGGGCACCCAAAGGGCACTCCTTGAAATATAGTCACTACATTCCTTATTTCTGCGGGCCCACCAGGACTCGAACCTGGAACTGCGGTTTTGGAGACCGTCGTTTTACCATTGAAACTATAAGCCCATATTGTTTTGTGTGTGTGTACTATAACAAAAAAGCGGTCATTCGACCACTTTTTTGTTATATTATTTCTTTGACTCCTTGAAGGTGATCACCTTGCGAAGCTTCTTACTGTATTTCTTGAACTCAAGCTTAATACCAGCAAGTTTCTTGCGGTTTTTTTGTGACCAGTAGATTTCACCAGTCTCCTTGTTTACGAGTTTTACGAGATTGTCTTGTGGCATAACGGTCAAAACTATAGCAGAAAAACTATAAAAAAACAAGAGTGTTAGAAGGCGCTAGAAATCCCTATAGTGACAAGGCTTTTGAGTGAATCCCAGGGTATTTTTGTTGGCTCTACTTGATCAGTTGCAACCCCCCCATTGAGAAGAGAGTTGGTCGCTGAATCAAAATACCAACAAGCAACATCATCATTTCTCCCAGCAAGACGCAACAAATCCATATGTTGGTAAGAGTTACCATTATTTCGTAAAGCAAATTCTTCTGAGCGGATCTTCTCTGCAACGATACGGAGATCTGGTCGTTTTAGTGGTCTTGTAAGAATATTCACATGCCCAGTACTTCGCCGTTGCACTACTACATCATACCTTCCACCATCAGTCGCTCGAAGAAAACCCGGGAGACCTACATTATCAGAATCAACAAAACAAACCTTGAGCGTATTTTTCTTCTGCTGTATATCTCGATCTTCAAAGAGTCCTGCGGCTTTTATTCGTTCAAGTTCTTTTGGTATTTCTTCAGTACGTTGCTTTTCTTGTAAGTAGTGGGCTTGCAATAACGGCAAGACACTTTCTATCACAAATGCAGGATCGGCGGCATGTGCTTTATTGAGCGCGGCAATAAGCCCAGAAAGACCAAAAGCCTTATCTAGAGGATCGTCTGATTGGGTCCCTTTGCCATAGAAATCATCACGTTGTGCATACGCAAGAAGTTTTTGAATACTTTTATCGGCCCCCACACCTAACCCTTCGGCAACAAGCGCACTTGCAGTAGTCTTTTGCGATTTCCCATGATGATCGAAGTTTCCCCCACCCACATCAATAAGTATCGCCCCTTCTCTTAAATAGTCCTCTTCGGTTTTACTAGCATCTACCTGCGTGAGTATTTTGTATGAAGCATTTTCAATACCAGGAAGTAGCGTCATGCCATATTTTTTAAGAATAAAAATAGCGACGATAGTATCTGGCTGTGGGCGTGTAGGGATGAAGATAGTAGTAAACATACAACTAAACTAAGTATAGTATTTAAGGCGATTTTAAATGTATTGACAAAACTAAATATTTAGTATATAATGTATAAAAAATAACCCTCAATGTTCTTCAGAAAAAAGAAGCAGGCTGAAAAGCCGACCGCTCCGACTACCCAGGAGGTAGCTCCGAACGGTATACAAAAGATGGTTTTTATGGGACCGACAACCCATAAAAATTTCCGTATTGTTGTATTCCACAACAACGGCAGTCATACTCACTTTTATATGACCAGTCGTGGGGACTTATATATTCCCCCGAAGCATAGCCCCGAAACACTCCAAGACTCCCAAGATGGTTGGAGAGAGTGGAACTGGGCAAAAAACAACTGGACAGAGAGCAATGTCCCAAAAAAAGTGACTGACCCGAAAATGTGGAAAAATGCCCTCAGAGCTATGGGGCAAATTGCAAATATCCGCCGAACACGGAAAATGTTGGAGCAGAAAAACTCCAACGAATTACCGAAACTGGGATTCATCGGGGCCCTTGCAGAAATCAAAGAAAAACTGCAGCAGGAGGAAGGAATATCATAAGGTATTCTCCCTAAAAAACATTCATACCCATACAGAACAACATATCGTTCTGTATGGGTTATTTTTTTCTTGCGCAATACGAGTACTTTGTGTTACAACAACTGCATGACATCGCTCGAACGCAACAAAATAAAACTTGAAAAAAGTGCGGATAAAGCAACACGGTGGATTGGCTCTACCACCTCCCTCATTGTGCACACCCTCCTTTTCATGGCTGCGTTTGCACTCCCCTTCTTTGGGGTGCCGTTTGAACGAGTACTTTTAGTACTGACCACTGCCGTCTCTCTCGAAGCTATTTACCTCGCTATTTTTATACAAATGTCCGTCAATAAGAACACTAAAGATATTGAGATTATCCAAGAAGACGTCGAAGAGATCCAAGAGGATGTCGAAGAGATCCAAGAGGATGTGGAAGAGATTGAAAAAGATGTTGATGAAATCCAAAAAGATGTTGATGAAATCCAGGAAGATGTGGAAGAGATCGAAGAGGACAGCAACGAAGATCAAAAAATAGAACAAAAAGAAGCACAGGCTATTGTCGCAATACAGACAATCCTTACACAATTACAAAAAGAAATCGAACAGCTCAAAAAATAATACCCTGGCCAGACATATATGTCGTTCCAGGGTATTTTTTTACTTACGGTTCATCTACAAACGGGGTAACTTCTTGTCCCTCAACGTACCGCCTTACGCGATCTTTTAAGAGATACACAATAAGAATTATTGTGACACCTATCGCAAGGGCCCACAAAATTTGTTGGGCGGAGTAGCTAAGCTCTCCACCAAGATATGTAAAACCGTCTGTGAGAAAATATGAGAGGAGCAGCAAACCAACAGTGGTAATGAAAACAAAAAGTTTTTTCATAACAATATGATTTTGATTTAATTACATTATATCACTTTTCTATACAAAAGTCAAGCATTTCTCCCTTTTCCCCTTTATTGACAAGACAAAATAGAAATGATTAAATCAGCAAAACTTACCCCAAATGTACAATCAAATCAACCTTGGTGTTCTGGAAAAGAACGAAATTATTAGGCTTGGCATAAGATCCTGGCTAGAAGAGTACAAAGATATCAATCTGAGAGAGGCTGTCAATGATAGTAAAAAAATCTCCGAGAGATTTCTCTCTGGTCTTGATGTGCTATTGGTCGGGCTTCACACAGTCGCCGATACCTTTTGGATCACACAACTGTTGGCTCAGTGCGGACGCTATGACGTAAAGATAGTAGCGTATTGTGCAGAAGCAAAAAACCTCGCTATCGGCAGAACAGCCATGGAAGCAGGGGCAGCGGCGATAGTTCCCCCTGTCCAGCAAGAGCTCCACGCAGCAATAGTACACGTGAAAGAGAGCGGATTTTATGGAAACGCTTTCTTGATGGAAGTGCTTGGCCACAGCTCAAAAAGACAAGGAGTCCTTGCAAGTTTTACGGAGAACGAAATCCTCGTTATCCGTGGAATATGCCAGGAAAAAACTACAAAAGAGATTGCGGCAGGACTTTGTCTTAGCCCGCGAACTATCGAGACTGTCAGGGCTGACGCCATCAAAAAAGCAGAGGTCCGTTCAATTGTCGGACTGGCACTGTTTGGTATTCGACACGGACTCGCAAGTTAAAAACACCTTTCGGTGTTTTTTTTATTTTAGATAGGGCTCATTTCAAAGTTCATTATAAAAACTTGACAAAAATAATGTGTTTGGTATAATACATCCTAGATTAACCACCCCCGACTAATAGATTTGCGCACCTAGTTATTTGGACTGAAAAGTTCTCTGGGCGCAGACTCTACGGGGGTTTATTATTTCTACTATATTTTAAATTCTATGACATCACCGTCTTTGACAATATACTCTTTCCCTTCAGTACGAACGAGCCCTTTTGCACGAGCTTCTGCGTAGCTTCCTGCGTTGAGAAGATCACTCCATAAGACAACTTCAGCACGAATAAACTTGTCTTTGAAGTCTGTATGGATTGCTGTCCCTGCGA
>CAZNZN010000002.1:49429-64736 GCA_964577515.1 uncultured Candidatus Saccharibacteria bacterium
ACTTCAGCACGAATAAACTTGTCTTTGAAGTCTGTATGGATTGCTGTCCCTGCGATAGGTGCAGTACTTCCCTTTTTTATCGTCCAGGCACGAGTCTCATCGGCCCCGGTAGTGAAGTAGGTTTCAAGCCCGAGGAGTTCATATGCAGCGCGGATCATGTCGTCAAACCCTGTTTCAAACACAGGATCAAGCACGACGTACGGACCAGGAAGCTGTGAGATTATTTCTTGTGTCTTGTTTTCGTTTGCTGCAGAAGTATTGAGTGCGTAGAGCATCGGCTTCATTGTAAGAAGGTTGAGCTGAGCAACAAGTGGTTTTTCTGATTCATCAAGTGTGACAGTACTCGCCATGACTTCTGACTCAAGTGCACTCTTAATCTTTTCAAGCGCCTCATGAAGTATAATTG
Source organism: uncultured Candidatus Saccharibacteria bacterium (assembly GCA_964577515.1). GTDB lineage: Bacteria > Patescibacteriota > Minisyncoccia > Phycocordibacterales > UBA9973 > UBA4124. The sequence goes on from CAZNZN010000002.1 coordinate 49,836, forward strand.
CTTCTTTGACCCCACGCTTCGCATCTTTTGCATTGGTATCGAGTCGTTTTGTCACAGTCTCGAGGTCGGCAAGGATGAGTTCCATGTTGATAACGCCGATATCAAAGAGTGGGTCCACCTTGTTGGCGACATGAATCACGTCTTTGTCTTCGAACACTCGCACCATATGGAGGATGGCATCGGTCTCACGAATATTGGTAAGGAACTTATTTCCAAGCCCTTCCCCTTTTGACGCTCCTGCGACAAGTCCTGCAATATCTACAAACTCTATGACAGCAGGAATACTTTTTGCACTTTTTGAAAACTCTGTAAGCTTCGCCACGCGATCATCGGGGACAGGAACAATACCGACAGAAGGATCAATGGTACAAAATGGATAGTTTTCAGCAGGCACACCTTTTTTGGTGAGAGCATTAAAGAGCGTGCTTTTGCCCACGTTTGGTAATCCGACAATTCCGATAGATAGTCCCATATACTGCGTCTCGTTTATTTCTGCATCAACTGCAAAAGTGGTGCGAGCTCGTCTCGATACTTTGCAATCTCAGCTTTGTACTTCCCCATAACCTGCACTGCAGCGTACATGTCGTTCATGCCACCCTTTTTCTTCTCTTCGATCTCAGTTTGGATTTTTTCAAACAATGCTTTTACTTCTTTGTTTTCTTCCAGTTTTTTAAGTGAAGAAACAAGTTCAGGATTCTTGTCAAGTTCCTGTGCTATTTCTTCTGCTTGTTCTTTAGACATTCCTTTTGCTTGGAATGCTTTTTTCATTAAAAATGACTTTAGCCCCATAGGCACCATGCTATCATACAGGCAATGAAAACACTAGCCGAAATACACACCCACTGGGAGCAGTATTGCCCCTGTGAACTACGGAAAACGACCCGTGCGGTTTTCGGTGTCGGCAACGAAAAAGCAACTATTGTCTTCATAGGCGAGGCTCCAGGAAAAAAAGAAGAAGAAACAGGCATCCCTTTTGTCGGAGCTGCAGGGAGGTTTCTCGATGAAATGCTTCAGAGTATCACCATGAAGCGCGATGACATCTATATCACCAATATCGTAAAGTATCGCCCACCGAATAACCGTGATCCCCTCCCAGAAGAAAAAGATGCTTGCAAAGAATGGCTTCATGAGGAACTCAATGCGATTGCCCCAACGCTTATCGTCTTCCTTGGACGACATTCGATGAATCATTTTTTTCCTGAATTAAAGATTTCTGATGCACATGGAAAGCTCGTTATAAAAAATATCCCTGGTATAACCACAAGATATTTCCTCCCTCTATACCATCCAGCAGCGGCACTCTATAACGGTGGAATGCGTGATGAACTCATGCGAGACTTTAAAAAAATTCCAAAAGCGCTCGAAAAAATCACCTCTACCGCTTCATAACTTCAAGACAAAGAAACATTGGTATTTCTTTTCTTGCAGCATCCTCTATTTTTTGTCGAGGTCCTGGTTGACTCTTTTTATGTGAAATCCACTCCTCAAGACCCACTATAGAAAGTTGGTGTTTTTTAAAAAGCTTCACGTACCACTGCAACGGTCGATGAAATGTCTTTGTAGTGATTTCTTTTCCTCCCTTGAAAGGATTCTGCGTGATAGCAATAGTGACCTCAGAAAGATATTTCGCAACCGTACGATACTGTGTGTGCTTTTTTGCATCAAAATACCAATCAGCGTATTGTGGAATACGGAACGATGGGTGCAAAAGGACGACAATAAAACGTCCATCTTTTTTCAAAAGTCTTGCTATTTCAGCAACAACCGCATCAATATCTTTAATATTTTCAAACGCGAGCACTGTAAATATAGTATCGAATGAGTGTTCAGTGAGTGTTGTCTCATGAGCAGGAGCAACAATATAGTGTCCTTTTGTATCTTTTTCTTGTGCTCGAGCAATGAGCGCTTTCGATAAATCTACCCCAGTAACCGCAGCACCTTCTTCTTGTATCAATCGACTAAAGTACCCTTGGCCACAAGCAAGATCGAGTATTTGCTCTCCTTTTTTTGGCGCAAGAATACGCAGAAGATTTGGTGCAATAACACGCGCTTGATAGGTATCATTTGTTGTTTCAAGGTGGTCATCATACCACGCTGCTACATTGTCCCAGTCTGTTTTAATCATAAAATCGTACTCCATCACGACGATATTTTGCTCCTTGTATAAATGCACCTATCACATATCGCAAAGAAACGATGGTGGTGAAATAATGGAAATCAACCAAACTACGCAACATCCAAGGGAAAAACCCCTTGATAGTAATTTTCCCATAGCTTAAAATGGCCCAGTTGTGCCCAATAGGAATGAGTGACGCTGTTTTCTTTGCTCTATATGGTGGTGTTGTTTTACTTCTGAGCTGGTTTCGTATAAACATACCTACATATGTTCCATGCGCTATCGCGCCTTGTGCAAGCCCTGTTCCTGGCATACTCGCACCATCTCCGACAACAAATACCGAAGAGTCTTCAGAAAGTCTAAAGTGGTTAGTCACAACGACTCTATTACGCGCGTCGAGTGGAAGCCCGTTGAACGAAGTGTGGATTTTGGTTCCTGCAGTCCATATCACGGTTCCTGACTGCAGGGTCATTCCACTAGCAACAACCTCATCAAAATCCTGTGCCTGTAGACGGCGGTTTGTATAAATATTTACTCCAAGATTTCGAAGACGTTGTTCTGCTTTTTGAGAGACCGCTTCAGGAAGCATCGCGAGCACTCGCGGATTTGATTCGATAAGGTCTACGGCGACATACCCTGGATCGATATGATACCGACGTGTCATTGCGCGCAGATACGTAACGATATCCCCTGCAAGCTCTACCCCTGAAGGCCCTCCACCAACAACTGTCACCCCAAAACGCTTCACAAGCTCATCGTGAGCAATATTTTTTGACTCCTGGAGCAGGTCTCGAAAATGGTCACGAAGTGCGAGCGCCTCTTGTGCTGACTTAAAAGAAAAAGCGTGTTCAGCAATTCCTGGAATAGTAAAGTAGTTAGTCTCGCTCCCCATAGCAAGTATCAAATAGTCATATGCGTATGTCGACCCGTCTTGGAGCACTACCACTTTTGCGGTCGGATCATAGGATTGATACTCTCCAAAAACAACTGAAATATTTTGTTGTTTTCTAAAAATAGCTTCGTACGGTATACAGACCTCAACTGCTAAAGCCCCTGTCACCAGTTTGTATAACGCTGGATAGTACTCAAAAAACGGCTTTTGTGTGATGAGCGTTATCTTACTATTTTTAGTTGTCTTAAGTCTTTTTGCAGCGGCAACTCCGGCAAACCCACCCCCGACAATGACCACATGGGCCTCCTTTTGTTGTTCCATATGGTTGAGAGTATAGTCTATGTTTTTACTGACCGCCAGCCATCATGTATACTGTAATAACTGTAGACCAGAATCGTCTGGTGAGTAGAATCGTTCCATGAATCCCGAACAAGACCAACACGCTTTATTTCACAAGCTTTTTGAGGAAAATCAAGATAGCATATTTCGCTTTGTCTTCTTCCGAGTAGGCAACCGCCAAATAGCTCTCGACATTGTTCAAGATGTTTTTGTCCGCCTTTGGGCATATATCGCCAAAGGAGGTACTATAGATCACGAGCAAGCATTCCTCTACCGTATTGCACGAAACGCTGTCATCGACTACTACAAAAAGTCGAAAAGTCTTTCTCTTGACGAGATGATCGACAGTGGTTTTGATCCTGAAAGCCACCGGCATACAGATGAAATATTTCGTAACGACGATGTGAAAACAGTTCAGAGTCTTGTTGAAGAACTAGACGAAGAGAGTAGGCAGATTATTTTCTTACGGTTTACTGAAGAAAAACCTATAGAAGAAATAGCCACCCTTTTTGGTAAAACAACCAACGCAATGACTGTACGGATTCATAGAATTATCAAAAAATTACAAGGTCGATACAACGATATTGCATACTATGATTGAAGAAAAACTACAAAAACTCGCAACGCTTAAAGAGATAACCCTTACAACAGAAGAGAAAGGGGTTCTTCGAGCTTCTGTTGCGCGCGCAATACAAATGGCACGTCCTGTTTCTCAAGAATCGCTTTTACAGCTTGGGATTCGTCACGGACTTCGCATTGGACTCTCAACATTTCTTTTTATTGTCTTTGTTGGAGGAAGTGTTTCTGTCGTCGCTGATAGCTCACTCCCAGGGGACCCACTCTATTCATTTAAAATCAACGTCAACGAAGAGATCAAAGGGGCATTTCTTAGTACTCCACAAGAAAAACTTTCTTGGGAAAAACGTCGCATTGACAACCGTCTCAATGAAATAAAAACTCTTGCTTCAACCCAGACACTCACAAAAGAAAAACAAGCAAAAGCACAACAAGCTCTTGACACTCACCTTGCAAAAGTTTCTACAGAGCTCGCTACACTTTCAGAAAAAGAGCCAAACGAAGCACTACAAGTAACAGCAGCACTTGAAGAAACGCTCAAAGCAAACAAAGAAGCTCTTGCAACCGTTGTTGCATCAAAGAGCCAAGAAGAGAAGGACGAAGCATTCAAGGTAGTTGATGCTACATTAAAGAAAGTTTCTGATGAAGAAATGAAGATCGTAACAAAAGAAATTGATAAGCTTGCTGAAGATGCGAATAATCTCACTGACGCAAGTACTATTCAAATTGAAGACTTGTCTACTACTCCTTCTGCAGTTACTCCCCTTTCGCCATAAAGCGTTCGAGGAGTAAAAACAGACCGATAACGACCAAAAGAGCTGCGCCAAGGAAGATTGCCTTTGTGCGGCTTTTTTGTTGTGTTGGAACTTTTTTTTCTTCGCTTGGTATAGCAACATCATTTAAAGATGCTGCTGAAGCAACCTGGGTAACAACTACAGGAGGTCTTGAAAGAGTACTAGAAGATTGCTCAGGAGTAACTGTAACAGGACCAGAGTCTATTGTTGCTATTGTGTGCCAATCGGTGCTCTTAAGCAGTAGCGGATGCTCCAGTGGCTCTCTGATTCCTATTGTTTCAAAAGGAATAATAATAGTGCTTTTTGGACCAACAATAGAAAGCGCCGGGATAGTATATGTTTGCTTAGTACTTAAAATAGTCCACCCTGAAATATCTATAGCTTTTGTATCAGTATTGGCAAACTGAAAGCCTTTTCCTTCGCTAATCGTAAAAAGTATTTTGGGGACAGCTACTAAGCGTTCGACACTGTCCATGAGTAATGGCTTTTTGTCATATGGCGTACGAAAAAACCCAAAAGAGATAGTGTACGTTCCTGGATATTTATACGTATGCTGTATGGTAATAGGAGTTTTTGACTGATAGGTAGTACCGTCCCCCATGTTCCACAAAAAGATACCATTATACGCGAGGCCTGTTTCTGTGTACGTTTTTGCAGTACATTCGATGGGAATATTGGTATAAACAACAGGAGGAACCGTCATATCAATATGTGCTTCATAGACAGTGGGCGTGTATGCCTTTCCACCGGTGATCACCTGAGGAGGAGAGGATTCTTCATTATCATTTTTTTGTAGTCCTGTCTTCGGTGTTGGTGGAGCGGTTATCCATGTAGTACCATCCCATTGCATAGTCTGTTTACTGTCACTATCCCCTGCTGGCCATCCAGCTGAAAAATTGAGAGATTGTATAGTTTCTCCTAGTTGGTCTTTCAATACCAGAAACTCACCACCATTAGAAAACCCGCTACCACCAAAAGAACCTGCTTCGTCACTTACTGATGGCAGCGGATCTGGAACGCTTCCTGTTGTACGCTCAAGTACAAGGAACCCTTTTGCAGGGATAGTTTTTGAAAAGGTAAATACTATCGTATCTCCACCAGCTTCAAAAAGTTTCCAGTCCTTCAACGGAACATCGGTACTACTCTCATTGTACAACTCTATCCATTCACCAAACTGACTCTCTGTGGTCCCCATCCATGCAATCTCTGTAATACGCACCTGTGCTTGTACAAAAAACGGGAAGGCAATGATAGCAAGAGTGAGGATACTGTACCTGATCCACATAGAGATGAATAGTAGTTATTCTAATATCTTTTGAAGCTCCTGGTGCGAAATTTCTTGCTGATGAAGAGAGGCTTCTGGAGAGGTTTTCTCTACGGGTATTGACTCCTTTGGTTGAGAGCTATCTACAGATACTCCAGCTTTTGAAAGTGCGTTTCTTAAAAGATTTTTGTTTTCCTCTTTCGCACCTCTTTCAGCATGCTTAACTGGTAGTGGCGGCTCTTTCCGTGAGGCATCTATCCTTGTTTTTGTTGCAGTAAATGAAAAATCATCGTCTGATTTTTTTTCTTGAGAAGGCGCCAGCGCTTTCTGCACAGCACGTGCAAAGAGTGTATTAGGAATCTCGTTTTCTTTTTTTGGGAAATATCTTTGAGTGTTTTTTTCTGGTGATGGAACAGGATCAATCTCCTGTGCTTCACCACTAAGTACAGCTTGCAAGGCTGCTTTAAATGGACTATGGGTTTTTGAGGGCGTATTGTCTGTCTCTTTTTTTACAAAAGGAGTGCGAGGTTTGGCATATTGTGGTCGCTCTTCTTTTGGACGATATGTCTTTTGATAGGCACCTTTTTCTTCTTGTTGAGCTATGATTTCATCCTTACCAAACCACTCTCTAATATTTTTTTCAACAATCTCTCGAGGGAGTGCATAGGTCTGCCTTGTCCACTCAATAACATCGTTGCGATATGAGACTTCAGGACGTGGGATAGGAGGAAGTGTGCGAGCAGAAAAAGGTTTTGACCCCATGTCATTGATCATAAGAGAAAGATACACCTGCGCAAACCCCAGGTTTACAAGATCGTTTGCTGTGAACTGTGGAGCGTATACTTTTTCAAGCATTTCAGAATCGAGTGGCCCTACACGAAATGAAACACTCGTACCAACGTTACCAAATACTGCATCTCGAACTGACTCTTCCATTTGCGCGATATATTGGTGTGCAATGATAAGACCAAGTTTGTATTTACGAGCTTCTGACAAAATATCAGCAAATGACTCATTGGCAAATGACTGAAATTCGTCAACATAGAAATAAAATGGTGGAAGCTCAGCTGCTCGCGCTGCAGAAACATCAGCACGAGACATGGCCGCAAGATAAATCTTGGTAATGATCATACTTCCAAGAAGACTCGTGTTTTGCTCCCCGATACGTCCTTTTGAAAAGTTTACAATCAATATTTTTTGATTGTCCATGAGTGTACGGACATCAAAACTTGATTTAGGCTGTCCAATGATATTGCGGACCAGAGGATTTGCGGTAAATTGTCCGATCTTGTTTTGGATTGCAGCTCCTGCTTCCTGCATATAGCGCTCACCATACTTTGCAAACTCGTCGGTCCAAAAAGCTTTTACTGAAGGGTCGGAAATATTTTCAACAACCTTGTTGCGAAAATCCTTGTCGGCAAGCATACGATTGACCCCAAGAAGTGTTGAATCTGGATATTCAAGCAAGGCAAGAAGAATATTGTTCAAAATATACTCCATACGAGCACTCCATGCATCCACCCATATCTTTTTAAAAGTACTCATCAGTCCTGAAGCGACAAAATGCCGTCTCCCCGGACCGACATCTTCAAGCATGTTGAAAGAGATAGGATTTTCAGTATCAAATGGTGCAAAATACACCACATCTTTTATACGATGTGCTGGAACATACTCAAGCATTTTTTCAGCAAAGCTTCCGTGTGGGTCAAGCACCGCAACACCTTCACCGTTTTGGATATCTTGTGCGGCCATATTTTCGAGAAGCGTAGATTTACCGGTACCAGACTTTCCAACAACGTACATATGCCGTGTTCGGTCACGACTTTTTATCCCAAACCGTGTTTGTTGATTACGAAAATTTGTCTCTGCAAAATACGTAATACGCTCTGGATCAAAAGAAGCTGTCATACACCATAGTGTATCACGAGATATTGGTTCGGCTCCACTCGTAGAGCACCACAGAAGTAGCGGTTGCTGCATTGAGAGACTCGCATGCTGGATCCATCGGAATAGAGAGCGTCACATCACAAAGTTCGAGTGTTTTTTGGCGAACCCCAGTAGACTCGTTACCAACGACAAAGACAGTCGGGGTGTCAAACACCGCGTTCTTTAATACTGTTGTTCCATTCATCACAAGCGCATACGCCCAATATCCCTTTTCTTTTAGATCACGAAGTACCTGGTTAACATTCCCTATTTCAACGATAGGAACCTTAAAGACCATACCAGCAGAAGTTTTCACTACTACAGGCGTAATAGGTGCTTGGTTATGTTTAGGGACAAAGATAGCCCCTGCACCAAATGCAACAGCACTACGGATAATGGCACCAACATTGTGAGGATCGTGAAGTTCATCGAGAATAACGATGCATTTATGTTCTCTTTTCTCTAGAGCTCGAAACGCGTCTTCAATCGTACTGTAGAGTTTTTCTTGATCAATAACTGCAATAACACCGTTGTGTACTGCGTCGCCTCCCACAAGCTGTTTCGCATCACCTTTCATCGAAGCTGGCGTAATACGTGCTTTTTTAAGGAGGGTACCTATCTCTTTATCTGCCGCCGCTTCAGTGCTCAAAAAAACCTTTTTGACGACATCAGAACGCGTATTGAGCGCTTCTATAAGCGCGTGTTTTCCATAGAGATAAAACTTCTGTTGCATACGCCTATACTATACCATTTCCGCTTTTCGTCGAGCACGGTGGAAGGTCACTGCGTACCTGTGTGCCTCGTTGTTGGCAAGAAGGATTGCATACTTGTGCGTCTCAACAAATGTCTTTGGGCCAGTCACTGCTTTTGGTCTGTGCCGCTCATCTTTGGTTACCGCAATAATAGGAATACTAAGCCCGAGCGTAGAAAGAACGTCACGAGCAACGTTTATTTGTATAACATTTCCATCAACAACAATAGCATCAGGGTAGCGCCACTCAGTATGCGCAAGACGACGTGTGAGCACCTCGCGGAGCGCTCCTGCATCATGTGCCTTATCAAACCCTTTTACAATAAATTTACGGTATTCGCTTTTTGCCGCAACGGCATTTTCTACCACCGTCATCACGCCGACCATTTGTTTTCCTGAAATATGTGCAATATCATAGGCCTCAATACGGATACCTGCTGTTTCGCCATGAGAAAGATCTCGTTTGATAAGCGCAACGTCTTGTACGTGTTCAAGTGCAAAAATCTTTTGTTTGATACTATCCGCATCCTCAAATCGCTCTTTCTTTGCGAGCATCATCATGTCTTTCTTGAGTGTTGCAATGAGAGACTGGAGTTTTCCTTGAAAAATCATTTTGAGCCGACCGATTGTTTTGCGGTACTGTGCTTTTGCCTCAGCTGAACGAGTGTCGGGTGCAAGACCTATCTGACGATAAAACACACTGTTGTCTTTCTTTGATGACGCTATGTCACGAAACGGAAAAATGCGTCGTACTATCTTGAGCACTTCTCGAATGGCACTCCCACTTGGGTATGGACCAAAGACTGCGTCATAGGTCACGGACTTGGCACTTCGTGGAATGTGAACAGTCTTGTTTTTACTATCAATATCTTTTTGTCGTACCAAAAATACCTGTGGGAAATCTTCTTTTGTTATTGCCACACAATTAAAACTCTTGTCGTCTTTTTCCTTGGTGTTGTAGTACGGTTTGTACTTTTTGATAAGGTTCGCCTCAAGAATAAGTGCTTCGAGCACATTCATGGTCTCTTGATACGTCACTGTATGAGACTTGAACACCATATCCACGATATGTGCACCTCGCGTCTTGATAATATCCGGAGAAAAGTAGCTTCGCACACGATCGCGAAGACTTGTTGCTTTTCCGATATAGAGTACCTTACCTGCTTCATCACGCCAAAAATACACACCGGGTGTGTCTGGGAAATTTAATTTGTCGAAATCTTGACGAATCATAAATATGATGTTATCATAACACAAATATTTGAAAATGGAAAAACAAAAAATAACTGTTGCTCTTGAACCCGTATTTAAATCCGAAAAATCAGACAAACTATTTCTTGAACTTATTTATATTGTTACAAAGAAAAAAGTTCTACCAAAAGAAAAGGTTAATGAGCTACTTAAAAATTGGTATGATTCTTGTATTGAAGACGAATCATACACAAAAGAACATATGGATTGGTGGCTTAATGACATCAAAAATGATGCCTTGAAAGATTTTATATAAAAACTGTACTGCGCTAGCCCTTATCTAGCGCATTTTTTATTTTTCCAAAACTTTCATCAACAGATCCTCTTCTTTTTTATACCCTCTCGCCTTCCCCTCTTTGCGACCATATTCTTTGATTGCATAGCCGGCGCGTTTCCAATCTTTTTTCGGAATGATGTTGAGGAAGTCTTGCTCTATCTTTGACGCATCACTGTGACGTGAGAGTTTGAAGCGTTTCGCAAAGCGTATCACGTGAGTATCTACTGGTATCCCGTACGGCTCTGGTGCGAGATTTGTCATCACCGCAACCGCAGTCTTTCTCCCCACTCCAGAAAGTGTTTGGAGTTTCTCTATATTAAGTGGCACTGCCCCTCCAAAATCTTTTACTACCTTTTCAGCAGTCTTTTTGAGGTACCCTGCTTTCATTCTGAAATAATTCACTTTTTGTACATACTTCTCGATATCTGCAGCCGGTGCTTTCGCCATCTTTTCTGGTGTTGGATACTTTTTAAATAATGCTGGAGTTATCTTGTTTACAAGCTCATCCGTCGTTTGCGCAGAGAGTATGACTGCAACAAGCAGTTCCCAAGGATTTGTATACTCAAGAAATGTTTTATCTCGCCGATACTTTTTCAAAAGAACTGGACCGATCTTTTCCCAAACTGCTTTTTCTTTTGTATAGTTTTTAGAAGTCACAAAAGCACTATAGCATGGTACTATACCAACATGACACTACGAGAGGTACTCCGCATTTCACGACCCCGTTTTTGGCTCTACGAAGCAGCAACCTTTGGCCTCGTGGGAACAGTAGCGGCGTTGAATGGTTTTTCATTTTTCTCTGACTGGCGCTATTGGGTATTTGCAGTCTATTTCCTGGTCCCTGCAAACATCCTCATCTACGGTATAAACGATATCTTTGATTATGAGACAGACAAACTAAACCCTAAGAAGGGCGACAACGCATACGAGGCACTTGTCCCACCAGAGAGACAAAGATCACTATGGAAATGGATTATTTTCACCAATATTCCCTTCTTTTTCTTTGTACCACTATCAACTCCGCTCATACTTTCGTTTTTTGCTTTTGTATTCTTTGCATCTTTTTATTCTGCAGAACCAATACGCGCAAAAGCAAAACCACTGATCGACTCCTTCTTTTCTGCGGGGCACTATACTGCAACTGGAGTCTTTGGGTACTATCTTGCTGGAGGAGAAAGTTTCCCTACTATTGGCATTGTCGCCGGTCTTCTTTGGGCTATTGCGATGCATGCGTATAGCGCAGTCCCTGATATCAAAGCAGATCTCGAAGCAGGGCTGCATACTATCGCTATCATAATAGGAGAGAAACGCACTATTGCAGTGTGCTGGTTTTTCTATGCGCTTGCTGGATACCTTGTACGGGATAGCATCCCTATTGCTTCCCTTATAGGAGTACTTACTTTTTCATACTTCATGTGGCGTAGTCAGCGTGCAAAGACTCCGGAAGCACTTTTCAAGCTTTACACCTATTTCCCTCTCATCAATACTATCATCGGCGCGCTAGTCTCAATGGAGCTTTTTGCAAAAAATATTTGGTAAATAAAAACCCCCCAACCATGGGAGGGTTTTTATTTTATATTTTCTCAAGAGGAAACGGCGAGGTGATATTTTCTATACGCTTATACGCGAGCTCTGCTGATATGAGACAGATCGGCATACCGATACCGGGATTGGTACCCGCCCCTACATAAAAAAGGTTTTTGATCTTCTTATGAACATTGTTTGGACGAAAAATCGCTGTTTGAGTAAGGGTATGAGCCAAACCAAGAGCAGTCCCTTTAAACGCATTGTAGTCTTTGATAAAGTCTTTTACACAATACGTTCGCTCTACCGCGATACGATCTTTGAGGTCTGGTGTTTCAAATGCTGTCGCCATTTCAGCGATTATTTTTTCTTTGTACGTTTCTAAGAACGCACCATCATACTCGAGCCCTGGAGCGATCGGCACAAGAACGAAAAGATTTTCATCGCCATACGGCGCGACTGTTGCATCGGTCCTTGAAGGAACACAAACATACAGAGACGGGTCATCAGGCCATTTCCCTTCTTTACCAAAGACTTCTTTTGCGTACCCATCCCACGCTTTTGAGAAGATAAGATTGTGGTGTTCTGCTTTTGGAATTTTTCCTTTGACACCCAGATAGAGAATAAAAGCGCTTGGAGCAAGAGAGCGCTTCTCCCAATACTGTTTTGATTTCTGTTGATATTCACCACCGAGAAGGTGCATATCTGTAAATGCGACATCTGCATTTGATACCACCATGTCAGCACTTTGTATGGTGCCGTCTTTAAGAAGGACACTTTTTGCGACATTGTTATCCACCACTATCTTCTCAACATCAGCGTTTGTCTGTATCACAACGCCATACTTTTTCGCGATTGACTCCAGTGCATTTGGTATAGCGATGATACCCCCTTTTGGATACCATACTCCAAGACCAAAATCGACATAGTTCATCATGCTATAAATCCCAGGCGTTTGATCAGGAGAAGTACCAAGAAGCACCGTCTGGTACTGCATTACTTTTTGGAGTATTTCTGAAGTAAAAAGTTTTTCAATGATATGTTTTTGTTTTTTAAAAAGTGGAAGCTTTGCTCCAAGTGTCATGACGCGCTTATTGAAGAAATCAAAAACACTATCATAATTTTTAAACATGAACTCATGTTTTGCTATTTCATATTGGTATTTTGTTGAAGCAAGAAACTGCTCAAGCACCTTTCCAGATCCTGGTTCAATAGATTCAAATGTTTGTTTGTTTTTTTCTATATCACCAAAAAAATCGTAGTGCTTACCGTTGCTTTTAAGAAATACTCGATATGAAGGAGAGAGTTTTTGCAAACTAAAATATTCATTGATGTCTTCACCTAACAGTGAGAAGAAATACTCGAAGACGTCTGGCATCATGTACCAACTGGGGCCAAGGTCAAATGTAAAACCATCCTTTTGCCAGAGACGGGCCCGTCCACCAACAGTATCGTTTTTTTCAAGAATGGTGACATGATAGCCTTTTTTACCAAGCATACAGGCAAGCGCAAGCCCTCCGAGTCCTCCACCGATGATTATTACAAATTTCTTTTCCATAGTGCTTTTAATAATAGCATTGTCTTTTTCATAGGGCTAACAACAACTCTCTGTGAAAAAATATCAAAATCTTTTCGCTCTATTTCTTTTATTAGTTCTTTATAAAGAAGATACGAGGCATATACTGCCCTCCTCCCATTGTGAAGCATGGGGATACCATGTCTTCCTATCTCTAAAAGCTTCTTTGCTCTTTCTATCTCAAAAGACATAAGTTGCTTCCATGCAAAGTCGTTATTGCTGTTCTTTATGTGCACTTCTGTCACCGCATACTTTTCCATATCTTCTCTCGGTAGATATATGCGCCCACGCGTATCATAATCATCTTTTATATCTCGAAGAAAATTTACTAACTGAAAAGCTTCGCCTAACGCTTTTGCGTTTTGAAGCGCTCCATCTTTAAAGCCCATCAAGTGACTCATCATTAGCCCAACAACAGCTGCAGAGCTGTACATATATTCTTCTAGTTCCTGGTATGTCGCATAGCTTTCTTTAATCAAATCCTGGTGCATAGCTTGTAAAAAATCATCACTGTACTCATACGGTATCTTGTAGGTATCAAATACTTCTTTTGTTGCAAAGAGAATAGTGTCACACGAAAGTTTTTTTTCACCTCGGAGAACGCTTGCCCAATCCGCACTATACTTTTGTAGCTCTTTTCGAGCTTTTTCTTTATCAGGCTCACTATCAACCATCTCATCAGGTAGACGTACAAACGCATAGAGTATCCAGGTCGCTTCTCTTATTGTTTTTGGGAACAAAAAAGATGCACGGTAAAAACCTCTTCCAAAATACTTTGTTATTTTTTTTGCTCTTAGTAAATCCTCTTGTGCAATCATTACAAAATCTTTTTGAGATACAGCCCTGTATGGCTATGTTTGTTATTTGCGACTTCTTCCGGAGTACCTTTTGCCACAACCTTGCCACCCCCTATTCCTCCTTCTGGACCAAAGTCGATAAGGTGATCGGCGCATTTGATAAGATCAAGGTTGTGTTCAATCACTACCACAGTGTTGCCTTTTGCCACAAGACGATTAAGCACACCGATAAGGTTTTTCACATCGTCATAGTGAAGTCCAACTGTTGGTTCGTCGAGAAGATAGATTGTCTTTTCCATCCAAGGACGATAGAGTTCAGAAGCAATTTTCACGCGTTGTGCTTCTCCTCCAGATAGGGTCGTTGCGCTTTGGCCGAGTTTTACATACCCAAGTCCCACATCAGAAAGTGTTTTCAGACGATCGTAGATGGCTGGAATGTCGCCAAAAAAATCCAATGCTTCCTCAACAGAAAGTTGTAGTACATCATAAATACTCTTACGCTTATACTTCACGGTGAGCGTTTCTTTATCAAAACGCTTTCCGCCACACACATCACATGTGACATAGACCGTTGGTAAAAAGTGCATCTCAACTGCTATTTCTCCATTTCCTTCACAAGCTTCACAACGTCCCCCTTTTACATTGAAAGAAAAACGGTTGAGTTTCCACCCACGCAAACGAGACTCTTCTGTTGAAGCAAAAAGTTCTCGAATAAAAGTAAATGCTCCTGTGTAGGTTGCAATGTTTGACCGAGGAGTTCTTCCTATAGGAGACTGATCAATCATGATTGCACGCTGTAAGTATTCAGTTCCTACAAA
>CAZNZN010000002.1:64836-94583 GCA_964577515.1 uncultured Candidatus Saccharibacteria bacterium
TTCAATTGCTTCTTCTTTTCGTAGATATGCAAGTGTTCGTGAACCACTTTCATTCTTTTTGGCAGAAAGAAGTTTTGCAAGATAGTCGGCAACAATTACGTTTCCTCCATGTATCCCTGCTCCTGGACCAATATCAACAATATAGTCAGATGCATAGATAGTGTCTTCATCATGTTCTACAACGACAATAGTGTTTCCCATATCTCGAAGATCTTCTAAGGTTTTTATGAGACGTTCATTATCTCTTTGATGTAATCCGATTGTCGGCTCATCAAGCACATACATTGCCCCCACAAGGCGAGATCCTAGTTGTGAAGCAAGACGTATACGCTGTGCTTCTCCTCCAGAAAGAGTGTTCGCGGTGCGAGAAAGTGCTAAATATTCAAGTCCAACGTTTAACAGGAACGTAAGTCGGTCTTCTATTTCTTTAAGTACTGCCCTCGCTACCTCTTTATCTTTTTGAGAAAGCTTAAGTGATGCAAAAAAATCAAAAGCTTCTTCAACAGAAAAAGAAGTGAGTTCAACAATGTTTGTTTTTTGTTTTCCTGTATCAAGGAAAACATTGAGCGCTTCAGGGCGGAGCCGCTTCCCTGCGCATGACTCACACAGCTCTGTTCCGCCGAAAAACTTTGTTCCAATACCATTACAAGTTTGACACGCCCCATAAGGAGAATTGAAAGAGAAAAGTCGAGGTTCTATTTCAGGGAATGAGTAGCCATCGTTCGGACAAGAAAATTTTGACGACATCAAAAACTCTTGGAGTGGAGCAGTTTGGAGTTCAAAATCATCAGAAACACCAAACACTACTTGCACGAGGCCGTCCGCCTCAAGAAGTGCGCGTTCAGTTGCTTCAAAAAGGCGAAGCTCTGCATCACGAGGATTGTCTTTAAACTCATGCACTGCGAGTTCGTCTACGAGCACCTCGATAGTGTGCTTATCATTTTTTTGCAATTCAATCCGGTCACGGAGCTTGTGTATCTTCCCGTCAATACGGACCGTACTGAACCCTTTGCCAATTAAGTCATACAGAAGCTGGTAGTACTCTCCTTTTCTCCCACGAACAACAGGTGCGTATATTTGAATGCGAGTGTCATTGAAAGCAACCCCCATCACCTCCTTAGTATTTTTCCCTTTTGAAAATTCTTTAATTTTACCAAGGATAAATGTATTGATTTCTTCAGGAGAAAGTTTTTGGATAAGGGTCCCACATACAGGACAATATGCCTTTCCAACACGTGCATAAAGTACACGAAGATAATCATATATTTCAGTAATAGTTGCCACTGTTGAACGAGGATTGTTTGATCGGGACTTTTGATCAATAGAGATAGCAGGGGAAAGCCCTGTGATTTCATCGACATCAGGTTTAGGCATTTGGTTCAAAAATTGTCGCGCATAGGAAGAAAGAGACTCAACGTACCGGCGCTGTCCTTCTGCAAAAATAGTATCAAATGCCAAAGAGCTCTTTCCGCTTCCAGAAAGCCCAGTAATAGCCACCATCTTGTTACGTGGCATGGTCACATCAATATTTTTAAGATTGTGTGTGCGAGCTCCTTTTACAACAATCTCCTCGTGCTCTTCTTTTTGCATTTGCTTCTTCACCATAAGATACCCTCCCCTTCTAAAATAAAGACCAGAAAGGATGTGTAAGGCTATTCTAGCACAGTCTAAAGCTGTATACTAAAAGGCATGATAGACACATTTTTTTCCTTCATCAAAGCACTTGCTACGACCACATATGCCCATGTCGGATACGTTGTCGGAGAGAACGAATTCGCTCAAAACCTAGGTCACGACACAAATTATTTCCTATCCCCACTAACAGAAAGTCGCAACCTACTTTTAATTTTTTCAACATTAGCTGTAGTTTTTGTTCTATATTTCTTGGCATGGAAAATCCCGGCTATAAAAAACAGGATTATTGCTCTACGTCTTCGTCTTGATACGTACCGAGAATACGTTCCCTGGATTCTTCGTCTTTCTCTTGGCATTGCTTTCATTGGAGCATCTGTAGCACAGGTGCTTATATCTCCTACCCTTCCACATCCTGGTTTTGTAGGAATGCAACTTGTTATTGGTTTCGCTCTCCTTGGCGGGGTAGCTGTTGTTCCTGCAGTTATTCTTGCTAGTATTCTTTTTATTGTTGCAATAGCAGAAAAGGCGTACATTATTGGGAACGCTGAACTTTTTGCTGCTCTTCTCTCTTTGTTAATCCTCGGAGGAGGACGACCTGGAATGGATGATTTGTTTGGCATTCCTGAATGGAAAGTCCCTCATTTGAAAAAGTACGTCCCTGTTCTTTTACGCATAGGCATCGGAGGAGCTCTTGTATTTCTTTCTCTTTATGAAAAAGTCTTAAACCCTCACGTCTCTGATCTCGTTGTGGCAAAATATCATCTTACAACCATCATTCCTGTAGGAGCTGCTATGTGGGTATTTGCAGTCGGAATGATCGAACTTGCAGTAGGGGTGCTGCTTTTTATTGGATTCCAAACAAGACTTGTGAGTGCTATCGCTTTCCTTGTACTTATAGTGACGTTCTTCTTTTTTAAAGAAGAAGTTTATTCTCATGTGACACTCTTTGGAGTACTTTCTGTTTTGTTTATAACAGGAGCGGGGCCGTTGAGTATCGACGCCGTACTACGAAAACGATAACCACCCCTCTTTTTGTTTAGTTAGCAACCTTTCCCTATTATGGGTTGATATATGTTCTTTCCTTGAGCACTCGTATTTCATCTCGAAGAATAGCTGCTGTTTCAAAATCAAGAACTTTAACTGCTTCTTTCATTTCAGATTCTTTTAGTGCAATCAATTTTTCTATGGGGTTCTTCTTTCCTCTTCCTTTTTTCCCTTTACCTATCGCCTCAGCAGCAGCAAATATTTCCATATCAAGCGAAAGCTCCGCAGAAACTGCTTTTGCATGCTCGCTTTCTAACTCTTCGGTAATATCATGAATATGTTTCTGAATTGTCTGTGGAGTAATCCCATGTTTCTTGTTATACGCTAGTTGTATTTCACGACGACGATTTGTCTCTCCAATTGCTCGTTCCATTGAGCCAGTAATAGTATCAGCGTAGAGGACTACACGTCCATTTGCGTTACGAGCAGCACGTCCAATTGTCTGGATAAGTGATACCTCACTACGCAAGAATCCTTCCTTATCAGCATCAAGAATACCAATAAGAGATACTTCTGGCATATCAAGCCCTTCACGAAGGAGGTTTACCCCGACTAAGATATCAAATTCTCCCTTTCGAAAACGAGTGATGATTTTTATGCGATCAATAGTTTTAATGTCGCTATGCAAATATTCTGCTCGTATCCCTCGCTCTTTAAGATATTGTGATAAATCTTCTGCCATCTTTTTTGTGAGTGTTGTCGCAAGAACACGACCACCACTTTTTATCTCCTTTGCAGCTTCGTCAATAAAATCTTGGACTTGACCATGATATGCCCCTTTCTCGAGGATAGGACGAACTTCTACAATAGGATCCACGAGTCCTGTAGGTCGAATAATCTGCTCTACCACCTGGCTTGAGTGTTCTGCTTCAAACTTTCCAGGTGTTGCAGAGACGAAGACCGTCTGCCCTATACGTTGTTGAAATTCCTCAAATCGCAACGGCCTGTTATCTTTTGCACTAGGAAGACGAAAACCGAACTCTACAAGGGTGTTTTTTCGAGAAGCATCCCCTGCGTACATACCCTGCAATTGTGGGAGTGTCACATGGCTTTCGTCAACGAATAAGAGAAACTCAGGTCTTCCTTGAGCATCATGAGGAAAGTATGAGAGAAGCGTTTCTGGTGGCTCCCCTGCTTGTTTCCCAGAGAGGTGTCGAGAATAGTTTTCAATTCCAGAACAGTACCCCATCTCGCGAATCATTGCGAGATCGTAGTTTGTGCGACGTTTAAGCCGCTCAGCTTCAAGTAGTTTGCCTTCTTTTTCAAAATAAGCAAGTTGTTGTGTAAGTTCAGCATTTATTTCTTTGACAGCACGTTCTTTTTCATTTTCATTGGTAATGAAATGTTTTGCTGGAAATATAAATATGAACTGCTCTTCTCCGAGAATTCTTGAAGAAACTGGATCAATCTTTATTATTTCATCAATAGTATTTCCTGAAAAAGATATTCTGTACTGCACTGTTTCAGAGACAGGCATAACCTCAACGCTGTTACCCACTGCACGAAATTGCCCAGGCGAAAGATCAGCGTTCGTTCGTTCAAAGTGAATGCCTATCAACCGTTCCATCGCTTGAGTACGCCCAAGGGTCATCCCTTTTTCTAGTTTCAAATTTACCCGTTCATATTCTGCAGGAGATCCAAGCCCATAAATACATGAAACTGACGCAACAATAATCACATCCTTCCTGGTAAGTAGCGACTGTGTTGTTGCGTGTCGAAGACGATCAATTTCTTTATTGATTTGTGCATCTTTTTCAATATAGGTATCTGTTACGGGGAGATATGCTTCTGGTTGATAGTAATCATAATAAGAAACAAAATAATGCACTGCGTTGTTTGGGAAAAAAGCTTTGAACTCTTGTGCGAGCTGGGCAGCCAAGGTCTTGTTATGAGCAATAACCAACGTCGGTTTTTGTAATTGCGCAATGACGTTTGCCATGGTAAAGGTTTTCCCTGTCCCGGTAGCACCCAGGAGTGTCTGCATTTTATCGCCTCTTTTTATTCCCTCAATAAGTGCAGCAATAGCCTTCGGCTGATCTCCGGCTGGGGCAAAGTGATCTGAGAGCGTAAACATGCCTATAGTATGCTTGAAAAAGAAAAAAAGTGAAGCTTTTACTTCCCTGTGCTACGAACAGTGTTTTTTACCTCAAAATTAGCGTCTGAAACATAGTCATAGTTGTAACTTTTATAACTAGCGATAACAAGCTTGTAGGCTACCACTGATCCTATAACTGTGAAGATAAGGAAATATACTGCTGTTTTACTAAGTGAATACATATAAATATGTGTACTACAACTCTTTGTTTTTGGAATAGTAGTTATGGAGAAAGGTCTCTTTAAATGATAAGAATGACCCATCTTCAATACTTTGCCTCATCTGTTCAACAAGGCGTAATATAAAATGAAGATTGTGCAGAGACGCAAGTGTTGCTGCGGTCATTTCTTCTGCACGAAAAAGATGCGCAAGATACGCGCGTGTATAGTGTGTACAGGTATAACAGGTACAACCACTTTCTATTGGAGCAAAGTCTTCTTTAAACTTTGCATTTAAAATATTAAGTCGCCCTTTTTTTGTGTGCAATGATCCATGTCTCGCCATTCGGGTAGGAGCAATACAGTCAAAGAGATCGCATCCTGCCTCAACCGCATCAAACAAGTCTCTTGGTTCACCTATTCCGAGTAAATGACGAGGTTTTTCCTCCGGAAGGAGACGGTTTACCCACCCAACAGCAGTTGCAATATCCTCTTTTGTAAAAGACCCACCGATACCAAACCCGTCAAAAGGAAGTGCTCCCACTGTACGTGCTGCCTCTTCCCTAAGGTCCTGATATCTCCCGCCCTGTATGACACCAAAAATTGCTTGTTTTTTTTCTTTATCGAGCTTTTCATGATGCTCAAGACTACGTTTTGCCCATGTGTATGTGCGATCAAGTGATTTTTTTTGGTATGTGTAGGGTGCAGTGGGGCTCGTACATTCATCGAATGCAAAAATCATATCCGCACCAAGATCCCACTGAATTTCCATAGATCTCTCGGGGGTAAACAAATGTGACGAGCCATCAATATGCGACTTAAAAAGCACTCCTTCATCAGAAACACGCGCAAGTTGTCCAGAAGTAGTTGCGGTATCTTCTACTTTTACAGTAGCATCGGCAACCTTACTTACCGCCGTCCCAAATGCAGCGCCAAGAGAGAACGCCTGAAACCCTCCTGAATCTGTCATTGTTGGACCTCTCCACCCCATAAACGGGGCAAAACCGCCTGCCCGCTTCACAATACTCTGACCAGGTTGTAGATAAAGATGATAGGTATTTGCAAGGACAACCTGCGCCTTCAATGACTCTATCTGCTCTATTGTGAGAGACTTTACTGTCGCTTTCGTCCCTACAACAACAAACGCAGGGGTTTCAATACGCCCATGAGGCGTTTCAATAATCCCTGTCCGAGCAAGAGTTCCTTCTAGTTTTTTTTGTATAGTAAATCGAAACATGTAGTAACTATCGTATAAATACCCAAGAAATATTTTGTATATTAAGTGGCATCTTTGCCAATAATCTCTGAAAAGGATCCCTTGGATCACCAACGATTTTTTGAACTGTAGCAAGCGGAGCACTATGTATTGTTTGTTCTGTCACAACATCTCCTTCATGAAAGACAACGTCACGAGGCATTCGTATTTCATACTCACCGCCGCCTCTTCCTATAAGGGTCACATTGATAGTATTTTCTGTAGTAGTAGCGGCAGTTTCCCTCCCTGGAGCACTAAAAAGGAGTACTGTTGATTGTTGTTTTCCAACACTACTTACGGTCCCAAGCCCAACTGCTCCAAATGCGTACACAGTTTGCCCCACAGAAACACCTTGATCTTCTCCGGCGTCAACAATCATAGTGTCGTAGAGCGATTTATCTGGGAGTGTTATTACTCTTGCAAGGATCCCTTCTTTTTTTGAATCAGAACGATCAAACTCCAACTTGAACATTTCATTTTCTTTTACAAGCACAGCATTCTCTGCTTGTAATGCTAAAAGTCTTTCTAATTCTGATTGTTGTGCTTGTATCTTTTTTATAAGCGACTGTTTTGATAATGACTGCAAATAAACAACCTCATGAGAAATTGGCAGCACTGCTCCTCTGTATGTACGAAGGGGGGTAACAATACCCCAAAGAGCACCAATCCCTATGACGGTGAGGAAAAATACACGAAAAAGAGGTTTCTTTTTTTTACGAAACGGTAACATGTTGATCGATAGAGAGTACAACGCTTCGGTACTCTTCAAATGATTCTAAAATAATACCTGTACCACGAACAACTGCGGAAAGCGAGTCTTCTGCAATGAATACGGGAAGTTTCAATTCCTGCCCAAAAAGCTGTGGGAGACCTCGAAGCAAGGCTCCTCCTCCTGTAAGAACGATGCCTGTAGTCAACACATCAGCGACCATCTCAGGAGGGGCAGTTTCAAGTACTTCTCTAATCCCTGCAACCAAAAGAGACACCGGGTACGCTAATGCCTCGCGTACATCACCATCAGTAACCATAAGCGCACGAGGAAGCCCTGTGACAAGATCTCTTCCTCGAACCTCCATTTCCATATAGTCTGTAGGGATAGCGGAACCAAGGGCTATTTTTACCTCTTCAGCTGTTTGTTCCCCTATCAGAAGTTTAAACTCGTCACGAAGATACTCGATGATACGAGCATTGAAATGATCCCCAGCAACACGAAGATTTAAAGAGCGTACAATGCCACCTAGTGATATGAGTGCTATGTCAGTAGTTCCTCCACCAATATCTACAACAAGACTTGCTGTTGAAGAAAGGACTGGGAGCCGCACACCAATAGCAGCTGCCATTGCCTCTTCTACAAGAAAAACCTCTCGAGCACCGGCATTGATTGCAGCATCATACACTGCTCGCATTTCAACATTGGTTATACCACTAGGAACCCCAACAACAACCCGTGGTCGGAAAATTTTTTTTGATAGTTTTTCTGCTCGGCGAATGAAGTACGCCAACATTTCTTCCGTGATTTCAAAATCAGAAACAACTCCCTCAACAAGTGGACGGACAATGGAAATATGAGCAGGGGTTTTCCCCCACATTTTTTTTGCTTCTCGACCAATAGCGACGATTTGACCTGTCTTTTGATTTACCGCAACAATAGAAGGTTCGTTGATGACTGTTCCATGACCACGCAAATACACAAGTGTATTTGCGGTTCCGAGATCAATCCCTATATCATTCGAAAACCGATTATAGAGTTTCTGCAACATATGAAACAACCTCTGTAAGTGAGACGATTCGACCAGCTGTCTCAGTACGCCCCTTTATTTCAGCACCACCATTTTCAATAGATCGCTTTGAAACGACAACACGCAACGGCATCCCAAGGAGATCTGCATCTGCAAATTTTTCTCCTGCAGAAACGCCTATTCGGTCATCGAAAAGAACCTCAATCCCTTTATTTAAAAGTTGTTCATACAATGTTTCTGCTTCACTCATATCTTCACCAAGCCCAACAAGATGTACTTGAAACGGCGCTACTTCTCGTGGCCATACGATGCCTTTTTCATCTGAAAGTATCTCAACAACAGTACCCATAAGACGTGTAACCCCTATACCATATGAGCCCATAAACACAGGAACATCCTCTCCTTTATCATTTTTGTAGGTGAGATCAAAAGGCGTCGAAAACTTAAATCCTAAAGAGAAAATATTCCCAACTTCAATAGCTTTCTCTTCTGTGATTTCATCTTTGTTTAACCCGAGTTCCTGTATAACTTCATCATTAAAAACTTCTTTATTGATAGCGATTTTTTTTGCTTTATCTACATAAATAGTATCCTCACCGGCATCAGAAAGCGTTTGGAACTCGTGTGAAAACTTTGAGAAAGTTCCACCCGAAGCAAATGTTACGTAGGTATATTCTGCAAGCCCTGCTCTTTTGAAAACATTCATATACGCGGTCTTTGCTTTTTCATAAAAAGCATCGTGCTCTGCTTGATCTTTTGAAAATGAATAAAGTGCTTTCCAATAAAACTCCCTTCCGCGCATTATGCCGCTTTTACTTCGAGCTTCATTGCGGAAAATAGTCTTGAAATCATATGGATACACAGGTAAATCTTTGTACGAAGAAATAAAATCCTTCATGATATGTGCGTACGCCTCTTCGTTCGTAAAAGAGAGCCCAACTTCTGTACCATTTTTAAGAGTAGTTTTGAACCAATTGTCTACAACCGCGTCATCCCAGCGATCTGTTTTTTCCCACACATCTTTACTCTGTAGTGCTGATGTTTTCATCTGTACACCACCGACAGCATTCATTTCTTCTTTGATAATCTTGATAATTTTTTCCATTACCCTATAGCCAAGCGGCAATATAGAGTACACTCCAGCCATTTCTTTATAAATATACCCTCCGCGAATAAGAAGTTGGGCGTTTTTTGCTTCTTCATCTTTAGGGTTTTCTCGTTGTGTACGGGTAAAAAGCTGGCTTTGTCGCATATACTTTATAATCGCATATTTTATGCTGTCCCGCTAGGGTAATCCCTAGAGTACCCCCTTGCCAAACAGCATATAAAATGGTATCTTTGTTCATCCTTAAAAGGATGAAATTATTCAGTTAAGTAAGGGTGGATTCAAGCTCCACTCTCGTACAGATCGAACATCTTGCGCACTAAGCAAGGGATTCACCAACTATATGAAAAAAGAATTTTCTCTTACCTCCCTTATGGAGGCGGGTGTCCATTTTGGATACTCACGTACACGACGTCACCCAACTGTTACTCCTTTTCTTTATGGGAGTAAGGGGGGTGTTGATATTATCGATCTCGAAAAGACTGCTCCTCAGATAGAGGCAGCAGCTGCTTTCCTTGCTGAACTCGGTGCTGCTGGAAAAACAGCTCTTTTCGTAGGGGTAAAACCAGAAGCTCGAGCGCACACTGCTGAAGTAGCGCAGTCTCTCAAGCAACCATTTATCACTGAGCGCTGGATTGGAGGAACGCTTACAAATTTCTTTCAAATGAAAAAGCGTATCGAGAAACTTGAACACCTTAAAGAAGAGCGTGTATCTGGTGGATTTGATAAATATACAAAGAAGGAACAATCTTTGCTCAATCGTGAAATGGAACGACTCAACAAATACTTTGCCGGGCTTATCGGAATGACAAAACTTCCTGACGTAGTCGTTGTTGTTGATTCAAAAAAAGAACATATTGCTATTGCAGAAGCTCGAAAAATGGGAGTTCCAGTTATCGCTATTGGGAACACCGACTGTAGTATTCGAGGTATTACCTACCCTATCATTGCAAATGATAGTTCTGCTTCAAGTATTAAGGCAATTCTTGGTATACTTAAAGACGCGTTCGCACAATAAAACTACTCCCCTTTAGTTTTACTACGACTGCACGCTAGTGTCACATAGACACTTAGACTTATTATCTTTTAAAAAATAATCACATCGTAAAACATATGTCAGCAATTACAACAGAGCAAGTAAAAGAGTTGCGTGATGCAACAGGAGTATCAGTAATGCAGTGCCGTAAAGCACTTGAAGAAGCTGGAGGTGACATGGAAAAGGCCCTCATTATCCTTCGTAAGAAAGGGAGCGAGATTGCTGAGAAAAAATCAGACCGAGCAGCAAATGATGGACGCATCGTTATCAAACAAGATACCTCTCGAGCAATCGCGTTGACACTCTATTGTGAAACCGACTTCGTTGCGCAAAACGCAGACTTCGTTGCTCTTGCAAATAACCTTGTCACAATCGCATGGAATGATGGAGCGGAAAAAGCAAAAGAAGTAGCTCCAGGTCTTATCAATGATGTTGTGCTTAAAATCGGAGAAAATATCCAGCTCGGAGCAATCGAAGAGATCACAAGTGGGATAATCGGTTCGTATACACACTTCAACGGGAAAAATGCTGCGGTTGTTGCTCTTGAAGGAGGTTCTGAAGAAGTAGCAAAGAATATTGCCATGCATGTCAGCGCGATGAAACCTCGCTTCCTCAACGAAGAAGAGATTAGCCAAGCCGATAAGGACAGCGTTATAGAAGTACTTCGAAAAGAAGTAGATGAATCAGACAAACCTGAAGATATCAAAGCAAAAATGCTCGAAGGAAAAATCAATGCTTACTTCAAAGATCAAACCCTCCTCGATCAATCATTCTTCAAACAACCAGAACTCACGATAGCTGCTTATGCGGAACAACAAGGAGCAACAGTTCGCGGATTTAAGCTTTACCAACTAGGCTAAATTCTCTCTATGCACACTATGTGGTATATCAGTATTGTTGTGCTTCTTCTATTACTAAGCTGGTTTCTTAGTTTATACATCGTATGGATACAGAACAAAGAGACTGACACTGACAGTACTGAGAAAAAAATAGTTGCTCTTACCACAAAAACTACGCGATTTTTACGAAAAATAAAGTTTTTTTCACAAAGAATATACGCGCTTTCAAAGGTCACTATTCAACACTACTCAGGGAAAATATTCTTCCTCATATTTCCAAATGCAAAGAAAGCATTCACAGAAAAAGATGAACTCACAGGACTCAAAAACGGACCATCATCATACTTTCTTATGAGTGTTTCTGAGTACAAGGATGAGGTAAAGAAGGTTTCTCTAAAACGTGGACGAAATAGAAAAATCGTGTAAAATAGGTACTACTGGACTCCAGTAGTATGCCACTTTAGCTCAGTTGGTAGAGCAACGCTTTTGTAAAGCGAAGGTCCTCGGTTCAAGTCCGAGAAGTGGCTCAAATACAATAAAACCCCCTTATAAGGGGGTTTTATTGTATTTTCTCTTCTATTGTTTTTTCTAGTACTTCAATATGCTCAAGCTCTTTTTGAAGATTTTTTTGAACAGCTTCAAGCTCAGCAAGTTCCTGGTGAGCGCAGTCATCTTTTTTCTTCTCCCCTTTATTGAAAGAAAATTTAAACTGTGTTTTACGGATAGTAACAATAGTAATAGCTGCAGCGATCACAACAACAATAAACCCGAGGAATACGAGCACAATCAAAAGCAGTGAGTTATCTTTTTCTTCTTTTCCTCTTATAGCAGAAGCCCCCCCATCGTTGAACGTAGTCAACGCCCCGCCTATCCAGCGCTCAGTAATAATCTGTTTTTCAGCTTCTGACATTTCTTTAAGCCCATTGTCTAATATGAGCAGCAGCTCTGGGCTACTCTTTGGGACAGCAAAAGAGTGTTGGTATTCAAAACCAGTGCGCCCTACTGCTTTAACATAAGAGAGAACATCGTTACTGGTGTAATACGACAACGACGCAAGGTCCATCACCGCTGCATCCACCTCTCCGAGAAGGAGTTTCTGAAGGGCGACTTCGTCATCATTGACACTATCGATAAACACTTTCGGATAGTTTGTCTGTATATACTGCGCTACAGCATATGTTTTACCTACAGCTACGTGTTTTCCAGAAAAATCAGCAAGAGTTACAGTTGTTTTCTTTTCTTTATAGTCTTTACGAGTGACAATCACCGCAGGTAGTTTGATGTATGCATCAGAAAAATAAAAGTATTGCCCGAGCTCTTCTGTAGGTGTAAGTGACAAGACAAGCCCCTCATCTCCTTCTCGTACTTTTTGAAGTATTTCTGACTGCGATGCAGGTTCACCGTAAACGAGCTTGATAGCATATTTTTTTGCTATAACCTCTAAATACTCCGCTGAGAGTCCTTTTATTTTTCTTACAGTTCCTGAGCCTGCAAAAACATACGGAGCTAGTGATTTTTGAGGAAAAACCGTGACGGTTCTATTATGAGCAACGAGCCAAGCTTCCTGTTGCTTTGTCAGTGCCGCATCAGCAAATGTGGAATGTGCGGAGATAATCCCGAAAAATGCAACAATACTAGTATAGAAAAAGAGTTTGCGAAGCATGTAATACCTGTATTGTACCTCAAAAAAAGGGGGGAAATCAATCTTTTATTTCGGCTATCTTTTCTTGGATATCCTTCTCTAACGCTTTGATTTCTGCCATATTTTCAGCCAATTCTTCACTTGCCTCTTCTAGATCACCTAGCTGTGCAGAAAGAGCTTGAAGGTGTTCTTTTTTTTCTTTAGATCGTTCAAGTGTAGCAAGATGTATACGATGGTGTCTCCTGGTATGAACAATGATACTTATAAGTAAGAAAATAATGACTATGGTTGCGCCAATACTAAGCCCCACCCAAACAGGCGCACCGAGTGCAAAAGGAAGATTCTTTTCACCACTTTTTTCACCTTCTGGGAAAGTAATCCAGCGATCTTTAATAATTGCTTTTTCAAAAGGAGTAATTTCTTTCATGCCAGCGTTAAGTATTGCCTGTAGTTCTGGCATCGTTTTTGGTACCCCAAAAGATAACGTGTAGTCAAACCCTGTCTGACCAGCAATAGTTACATATGAAAGCATGTCGTGCGAAGTGTAATACGACAACGACGCAAGGCCCATCACCGCTGCGTCCACCTCTCCGAGAAGGAGTTTCTGAAGGGCGACTTCGTTGTCGGAAACAGATTCAATTATTATTTTTTGATAATTACCCACTACATAGTCATGAACAGTATCCCCCTCAGCAATAGCGACCTGTTTGCCACTGAAGTCTGCAAGTGTGAGTTCTTTTGAAGGATGTTTGTAATCTTTCCGAACAACAATGACTGCCGGAATAGCAATATATGGCTCAGAAAAATAAAGGTATTCGCTTCGCTCATCATTTTCTGAAACAACAAGCACAACACTTTCTTTTCCTTGTTTTATGTCTCCAAGAATAAGCGGAAGGGATTTGGCTTCTAGATATGTTGGGTATGCACTTACTTTTCTTGCAATAAGTTCGAGGTAATCCACAGCAAGCCCTTTGGGTTTTGCATTTGGTGTAGAAGAAACAAAAGAGAACGGAGGGTAGTTTTTTTCTGGACGAACAATAATTGTTTTCTTGTGTTTCAACAGCCAGAGCTCTTGGTCTGGAGTAAGTATTGTAGCGGCAGTGCTTACTGAAGGTAACGCAACAAAAAGGAGAAGTAGAAGCGATATTGAGAGCCAACGCATACAGCTATTGTAACACGTCTTTTTCTATAGAAGGAGCACCCCTTTTTTCAATATGTGCTTCTTTTGCTTGAAGTTCTTTTTCAGAAAGAGTGAGCTCTTCATCTTCTATCTTTATACGATGTCGCAGTATTCTCATGCGAAGACGAGAGTACCAAGGAATAAAGTAAATAAGTACCAGGAGCGCTGCCACAGGGATAAGGAGAATGAGGATATTAATAAGTACTACCAACCATCGAACAAGCTTGCTATTACTTACCAAGAACTG
The DNA here is from genome assembly GCA_964577515.1 of uncultured Candidatus Saccharibacteria bacterium. Lineage (GTDB taxonomy): Bacteria > Patescibacteriota > Minisyncoccia > Phycocordibacterales > UBA9973 > UBA4124. The sequence continues at coordinate 78,812 of CAZNZN010000002.1, forward strand.
TATTCCAAATCCAGGTTTCTGTGTTTGTGTGTCCTCATCAACTAAAAACGGTGTAACATTATATACCCCAGCAATAAGGTTATCTGTTGATGTATACTGGAAAAATCCTTGTGCGTCATTTTTAACCAATGCCTCTGTTGGTTTTTTCTTTTTTGTTTGGAGCGCACTAACAAATTGTTCCCCAAGGGATTTCAAAGAGACATCTTTAAACGAAAGTTTTGTGAGCGCATTTGGCTCTCCTTTACCTTTTAGAAACGCAACCCCTGTATCTGAAACTGAGGCAGAATATTCAGTGATCACTGGAAGCGCCATTGTCTTCCCTGGAGCAACTTCTGCTTTCGCGAAAGGAAGTTGCGGATAGGCGATAACAGGAGCAGGAACTACTTTTACCGCAACCGAAGAAAGTTCTCCTATAATGTTGCTCCCGAGACCGTCATTTGCCAAAACAGCACCTTCTGAAACATCGAAGGTTACTATGCCTTCTTTCCGAGCAGTAAGTGTTAGTGTAAAGAGCTTCCCGTTATTTCCTTGGTACCCAGGATTGAGGACTATACCTTCAAAATGAACTTGTTTACCAAACGTTCTTGGTTCAGTTGTCCAAAAATTAATAATACTCTGTTGGGAGCCTACAGCAGAAACTGACGCTCCACCATTTATATTTAGTTTCCCTGAAACAGCGTTCATAGCCTGAGAAGGACTTTGAACAACTACAGCAACAGAGAATTGTTTTCCAATCTCGACCTCTTTCTGTGAAGGGATAAGAACAATCGCCCCACTTGCAAATGAGTCACTGTACATTCCAAGAGAGAGTATAATTCCTAGCACCACACTTATCATTGGATTTTTTTTCTTTTGATTTTTTTTCCAAAAGACAAAGAAAAAAATTGCTGCAACTATAAGGACAACTATACCAAGACCATAAGCACGCTCCCCTGATACAGTAATGCGTTGCTCTTGAACATTTCCAGAAAAATCAAAAGCTCGAATCGAAAGGGTGTAGCTAAACAGGCGATATGGAAGTGGCATAGGACTCGTAACTTCATGAAAAGGTAAACTCCCTACAGATGCTTCATAGCGTGCAATACCACCTGTAGTATCATTTGCAGAAAAGACAGCTAAACGAGGTGTTTTTCCAAAGAGAGAGCGTTCTATGATAGTTACCGTAAAAGGCTCTGGGGGGGCAGTGTCTTCTTGTGAATAAGGGGTAGTATCTTTTGTAGCAGGAATAACAACGATATCTCGTGGGGTTATTTTTATAGGTAGCGCTGTGCCTTTGCCATCATTTTCGAGCACAACAATATTTTGAAAAGCGAACTGTGCAGCTCCTTCTTTTTGAGCAATGAAAAACAATCTTACAATAGGAATAGCAGTATTCCCCGCATGCAAGGGGTCAAAAAGACGATCAACCCCACCAGGTATCACCCCAGAAAAATGAAGGGTGCCTGGAGAACGCTCTTTTGGTTGTTCTACCCAGATACCTACACCACTTTGTTCAGTACTAAAACCATTAAAACTAACCGCATTAGGAGGATACACTAAAGTCATATCTACAGAGTTAAACGCCTTGTCTTCAGAATCAACAAGAACATCAACGGTAAAACGACTACCCTCGACGATTGTTGCATCACTCTTGATAGAAACTGAGGCTGCTTCAGCACTAATAGCCGGAGTAAAAGAAAGCGCTAACAAAAATACTAACTTAGGGAATATACTGTTTTTAATTTTTTGAAAAAAATACTTCATACTACCCATTCCAATAAAAGGCCAAGATACTAAAATCTATCAAGTTCACTATACCATCATTATTAGTATCAACGCAGCGTGGAGGATTCTCTTTATTATACCAGTATGCAAGCACTGAGAAATCAACCAATGTGACTCTCTGATCAGCATTACAGTCTCCCGGGATGTTATTCGTCGCTTCTGTTCTTGGAAGTGATGCCTCTCCAACAATAACTCGGATTGCTTTACTTGTACGAGTATCTCCATTATAAAACGCTCGTAACGTATACTCCCCAACAGGAAGTATAAGCGGAACAGTCGCCCTATAGACCCCCTGATCATCTGATTCTAGAGTAAATGTTTTTGATGCGTTTCCTTCTAAGGAAACAATGACTGTCTTTTTAGGAAGCGATGAACCCTCTATCGTAAGAAAGTCTCCCTGTTTAACGGCAAGCTTATCGGTGGTAACCGTTGGGGCAAAACGGATTCCTGCAATATCTGTAATGTACCCACTATATAAAATCGTAGGGAAATTTAGTAATGTTGATTTTCTTCCAAACGTATCTGTTGCAAAAAGTGTAAACAACTGCCATTGTTTCTCTGGAATAAGTACTGAAAACTCTCCATTTTCATCGGCAAGAGTTGTTGTCACACTCCCAAGCCCTTTTTGAATTGTTATCGTTGCTCCTGGATATGCAAAACCAGAAAAACGCACCCCGCTCTCATAAACACCTCCTCCCCCACCGGGATCAATTGAAGGGATAGATCCTACAATCGCAGAAACACTTACTGATTCTGTCTGCACAATGGTTTGACCAAAAACAGAGCGTACCAAAAATATAAATGAAGCTACTACAATGAAGAGAGAGGCGCGCAGAGGTGTTTTCTCCATATGCTACTCATATTCCCGCTTGATTTCTAAAACGTTGCTCTGCTTTTCTGATGATAGAACGATTATATCGACGGATGATTGCTCGAAGAATGAAGAACACCGGAATACCAATAAGCACAATAACAAGAAGCAACTCCCATGGAAATACAACAAAATACACATTGTTACTTTTTACTGTTTGTTGTTGCACCCCAAACTGAGTCACAAGTCTTGCCTTAAAAATTCCCACTGCAAAATTATGCCACTGACTTTTTAGTTCTCTTGAGAAAGAATACGCTTCTTTTCTTGAAAGAAAATCATCTCTTGCATCAACAGAATCTTTCTTTGACCATTCGGTAGTAAATTTTCGAGTAGTACCAGGAAGAACGTTCCCATCAAAAGGATTTGCATTCACCTTCTTTACTCGCCATCCTAAAATAGAACGAACAACAACAGAACCCGCTGGTTTCACACGATCCCCTCCTTGGTTTGAAAAACGATACTGAAATCCAACAGGAAGTTGCTTATAAAAGTGTTTATTGTTATGAAGTTGAAAATCAACAAGTCCCGCAGACTCTTTTACATCACCACGAACTGAGAGCAAAATGAGCATCCCTGTTTTTGTACCAATAGACACTTGTCCTGGTGCTCCCCCTGGAGTAGTCCCCCAGAAAATAACGGCAAAGTGACCTCCTGGTTCAGCATCCTTTGGAATAGTAATAGTGAATCCAATCTCTTTTTGAGCACCAGGGGCAAGTGTCACTGATGCTTGCTCTGTGGTGATCCACGTCCCGAGACCATCACGGGTATCAATAAACGCTGGGCTCCCTGTGTCTCCCTGGGCTTCAAAGTTTGCAAAAGAAGCGTAGTATGTTTGGGTACTGTTTGTCTCATTAACAAGCCCCATTTTTTCAGTGAGTACTTGGCCTGGGTCTCCTTGTATTTCATACCGAATAGGGGTAATGGTAAGTGCTTGTGCTGTGCGAAAAAAACCAACACTGACTACGAAGGTAATAACCGATGCAATAATCGTAAGTGTTGGTTTTTTCATATATCGTTAGATTAATTTATTAGAAGTTTCCTGTTGCTACCCAATCAAGATTTGTAGCGTAGCTACCTGCTGGTTGTAATGCTGGGATGTTTGCAAGGTATCGAACAGCAATAGAGTCAGATGACACTGGGCCTGTTGCAGAGGCTACTTGAGAAACAGTACTTGCAACAAACTTATAGTCGTTTGCTGACGTTGAGTATCCTGAAGTAACTGTCCCTGTACCTGTCACTGTAGCGCCAAGTGCAAACTGAGCAGATCCTGGTACTCCATCTGGGTCAGCGGTAATTGTTGCTGCTGCTATAGTATTTGCTCCTGAGGTAAGTGTAGGGCCGTTGTAGGTAAGTGTATATCCTGTTGTTGCGTTAGTTCCTACAGTCATTGTATGTGCAGTCACTGTTGAAGCAGAACCTGTTGCGGCACCATTTGCCCAACGAGCAGCTCCAGAAGTAAGTGTTCCGAATCCGACAGTGTTGTCATCATTTGCAAAAGTAAGTGTAGGAGCAACAGTCGCAGTAATGTTCACTGTTGCGTTTGTTTCTGCAACAACTGCACCTGTAGCACTATCAGCACCTGACTCAGTAATAGTAAACACTGAAGAGTCTACATCAGTAGCCTTGTTTGTCATTGTTCCGTTACCTGTAGTAGCTGTTCCGTTGATAGTAAAGGTGATTGTTGGAGCAGCTCCAGAAGCAGTATATGATCCACAGGCAGTAACTTTGAAGTTGTTGGTTGTAGTGTTAATAGTAACCGCTACGTTGTTTGGCCCAGCAGTACATGCTGGATCCACACCACTTGTTGAAGAGACTGCTGTCACTGTTCGAGCAGTACCGTCGTTAAAGCTGAAATCTGTTGCCTGCCAACTACCGATAGCATTAAGGATAAAGTCAGCATCGGCAAAGTCGTAGGTGATAGTCTCCCCTGTCGCAAAGGTGTTTGCCCCCACAAGCGTTGCAGTGATCACGTGTGTCGCAGTGGTATTAACAGTAACAGATGAAAGAGTGTCTTTCACCCCTGTCATCTGTGCTGCCACAGCAATACCAGGATTAAAACTGATTGATGCAAATACCATTGCAACAATCGAAACGGCGCTAATAATTTTCTTCATAAAACGATAATAAAATATAATGATTGATAATTCTTTAAGCACTTACCTAGTACTTACATATAGTATACCAATCTCATTTTCGAGAATCAATTATTCTACCTCAGTTTTCCACAGTTTTTGACTAAAAGTTCCCAGTGATAACGTAAGTAAGAGCAGTAGCGTAGCTTCCGGCAGGTGTCCCAGGGGTAATGTTTGCAATATAACGGTTACTAAAGGTCTCACTGGTTGTTGCCCCTCCAGTAGAAGCGACTGTTTCCGTGGTATTGGCAACAAATTTCCAGTTAGGATTGGGTACATTCGTCTGGTCATATGCTGAAGGGATAGTAGCACCCCCACTAGTTGAGAGAGAGAGGGCGAACTGCTGTGTTCCCGCAGTCCCTGTTGCCGAATTGGTAATAGTAGCAGGGGCGATAGTGTTTCCTCCTGAAGTAAGCGTTGCTCCTCTATAGGTAATGGTGTATCCAGACGGAGTGTTGCTTGATGCGGTCATTGTATGAGCAACGGTGTTACTCGCACTCCCTCCGCTTGTCGTCGCGTATCGCGCAACAACAGGAGAAAGAGCGCCGAATTGGAGACTGTTGCTAGAAATAGAGAACGTAAGAGAAGGTTGTATGGTAATACATTGCTCAGGAGTGGTTGCAATGACGTTATTAAACGTGTCGAGTGTCTGTAGCACAAAACAATATTGCCCAGGAGTAAGACCTGTATAAGAGTAGCTGAGTACGTTCCCCACTGAGGTATATGTATATGGACCACCAGAAACAGTTGCTTTTCCTGTTTTATATCCAGAAACATTCCATCCAAGCCCTGCTGTTGAAGCCGTCCAGGTCAGATCAGCTTGAGAACCGTTTGGGGTAACCGTGAGTACTCCTGAAGTTACGTAAGGGTAGTAGAGAAACCCATACCGATTTTTAAATGATGCTGAAGAAGACTCGCCGATCATTGTTGTATCCCCAGAACCGAAAGCCTTAAAACTTGCAGATGTTCCAAAACTTCCTCCAGTACCCACAAGCGGATCACGGATAATAAAACTACTACTTGTCATGTCGGTGGCATAAGAAAAAGGCGCATAACACATTGCTATGATAAAAAGTATCCCTACTACTTTTTTTAGCCCATCAAATGACATAAAAGGTACTAGTATAATACCATGCCCCCACTTTTGAGAAGGTATTCAACCTAATAATAAGAGCATTACTGTGCTTGAACGAGATACGCTTTTGATACATATCCAAGAATACCCTTTTCAAAAGCAACCTGTGCCCAATTACCAACAACCTTTAGTACTGTCCCTTTATCTCCTTCGGCAACAGTACCTATGACTGCTCCATTTGTTGCAGATGAGCGAACATTGAGCAATTTTGTAGCAACAGAAACTTTTTGTCCTTCTGAGAGAGATACAACGGCTTTTGTTGCCTGAACTGCTTTGATATATGGGGCATACACCCATCCTATTGTTCCATCAGAAAGCTGTATTTGCGACCACTTCCCTGAAGTCTTTAGGACACTTACTGGTGTAGCGCGATTTATAGTAGCGACGATGCTTCCTGTTGAAGGATTTGATCGTATGTTGAGCTTTTGACTAATAACTGTAGCAGAAGCAGTAAACGTTGTTCCTGCAGTAGACTGAATAGTTTCTGATACTGTAGATTTTGGAACCTCTACATATGCACTATATACCCATCCTATTGTTCCATCAGAAAGCTGTACTTTTGTCCAAGCTCCACTATTTTCAATAATGGTAACTACCGCATCTTTACTGAGCGTGTTCAGTATCATTCCGTTAGTAGGAACCGAACGAACATTGAGTTTTGTAGCAAGCACTTTTGCAACAATGCCCGTTTTACTCTCTGTTTGTCCTTGAGTAGAAGGAAAGACCGTTTGTGTTGTTGAGGCTGCTCCTGTTGTAATAGGAGTAATCGCTCCTCCTCCGCCTCCTCCGCCTCCTCCGCCGCTAGAAATAGTAGCAGGAAGTACTGTTATATTGACTGTATCTGTTGTAGTTGCACCAGCAATATCAGTAACTGAGAGTGAGAAGGTATATGTTCCTGCTGTCAGGTTCGAAACCACTGTTGTAGCACTAGACGGAGACACAATATCTACGTTATGAGAACCAAATACTTGTCTCCATAAGTAGACAAGAACACCCTGCTCAGCATCAGTCGCCCTTCCAACAAGAGAGGTGGACCGAGTAGGAAGAGTGATGGTTTGGTCTGCACCGGCATCGACAACAGGAGGTGTATTAGGTGGTTCGATAGGGGTTCCACTAGAAGACACTACGACACGAACAGTGTCAGAAAGTACTCTTCCAAGAGTATCCGTAACTGTCACCTGGAAATCATACGTTCCCTGAATAAGATTTGTGGCAACAACTGATGCTGTTGAGATTGTAGCGAGGGTAGCACTCGGTCCAGCAACCTTTTCCCATGCATACGTAGCAGGTGTAGCACCACCAGAAACCACAGCGGTCAATGTAGCCGAGTTAAGAGGAAGTGTTATAGCTTGGTCTACTCCAGCACTAAGGACAAACCCTGGTTGATTCACCACAACCACCACATCATCAGTAGCAGTAAGGCCACCATTGTCGGTCACCGTGAGACGGAAGGTGTGTGTTCCTTGGACAAGACCAGTGATGGTAGTAGTTGCAGAAGATGGTGCAGTGATCGTTCCTGCGAGTGTTGATACTTTAGACCATGCGTATGCAGATATAGAGCCTCCGACATCCGTTCCTGTTCCAGTGAGGGTCACTGCGTTTGTTGGAAGAGTGATGGTTTGATCTGCACCAGCGTTAGCAGTTGGTGGGGTGTTGGTGGTACTTGCGGTAGTGACCGTAGTAGCAGTACTTTGTGCACTGTTGTTCCCTGCTGCGTCGTAGGCTGAGACCGTGAAGCTGTAGGTGGTTGCTGCAGTGAGTCCTGTGGCGGTGTATGACGGTGTGGTGGTAGTACCAACTTGTGTGCCGTTACGATATACCTTGTAGCCAGTGACGCCAACAGCGTCGGTAGCTGCTGTCCATGAGAGGGTGGTTTGTGTTTGTGTGGTACCACTTGCTGAGAGATTGGTAGGGACTGTTGGTGGGGCGGTGTCACCTGTTGGGGGTGGGGTGGTGCCTCGAGATTTCGTAAGCATCCATTCATAGATGTTCATAGAAACACCGTTCACAGTCTCTCTGTATGAAGGGTTATAAAAAGTATTCCAACCCCCATGCCCCCCTGCGTATGTCGTCCAACGAGCGTCATATCCTGCAGCAATCATGAGATCAAAAAAACGTTTCATTTTTCCAAAATGGGAGTCGCTTGAACCAGCAAACCCCCAAGCAGGGATTGTTGCCCACTTGAGGTCGTTGCCACATAGATAGTCCGTTTGCGTATAGTAATCGCCACATGAGGCATCATACGTGATACTCATAGGAACAACAGCAGCAAGAGGGACCGGAGTTGTAGCCGTTTTTATATAGGTATCTATGGCTTGTGCCCCACCACTAAGTCCTGTGAGGTACAACCTATTTGGATCAATATAGTAACTAGAAGTAGCAACAAGGTGAGAAAGTACTGTGTGGGTAAAAGCATTATTGGGCCAGATGGTTGAGGGCTGTGCTCCAATGACGATAAAGTCAGGCCGCCAGCCGCTATTTTTTATAAAATTAAGTGGGCCATTTGTGTAGAGTTTATTTCTATCTGTGCCCACCTCGCCATTTCCAGGAATAAAAACAACTGCAGGTTTCTGTGTAGTGGTACCAGCGGGTATATAAATTTCAAGATTATACGTGCCGTATTGTCCTGTTACTGAGGTGCTCAGTACCTCAGGTATCACCGACTGCGCGTGAGCACTGACTGATAAGAGAAAGAGTGTTCCAATACTACTAATAATGCTTACTAAAATTTTTTTTACCCATTGTTGCATACAAGTACTATTGTAGCGTATTCCTCCCCTAAAAACACCCTCTTTACAGAGGGTTTTTTAGTTAGTTCTTCTTCTCTGTCACAGAAGGAGCTGTCGGTTGTTGTTGAGGCGATGTTTCTCCCGCATTAAGAGGTGCTATGTTTATGATTTTGTTTTGTTCAGGACTGAAAAGAATTGCTTTTTTTGCATTACTATAAATAAGCACCTTATCTCCTACTTTTGCATCCACAAAAAATGATTGATCGCGAAGCGCATCAGGGTCAGAGACAGTAGCAATAGTAGGTGTTTCATCTTCAGGAAGCACCATCAGACGTCCTACTTTTTTTGAAAGACTTTTTGCTTCAGCGATTGATTCTCTCGTCTTCGCGTCTCCTGCAGTGCTTTGTTTATAAAAGTACCCGGCAGCACCCCCTAAGACTATAACTAGTAAAATAAGTATTGCAACAATATATTTTTTAATAAACGCTTTTATCATGCTTTCATAATTCTAATATAAAAAATAACTACGTTCAACTATGTTCTTTTTTTATTTTCTCATAGAAAAAACTTGACACCTCTTTAATTATATTTTGCTGTTTTTTTAGATCATCACCACGAGTCATGACACAAAGTATGTAAGGTTTTTTTGGAAAATATATAATACCACAATCATGTATTTGCAGAAGATCTTCCTTCAATTTTTCCTGTCCAGGCAGAAATGACGAAGGGAATCGCTCGCCAAATTTATGTGCTATCTTAATACTTTCTGGTACACCTGCAGCAAGCCCTCCTCTATATGTAGTTTCTGAAAGAAGCCTTAGCACTGACTCAGAATTTTGCCTATTTAAATAAGACGCATTAAATAAAATACGATAGAAAGAAGCGACATCTTTAACCCTGAGTAATATTTCTTCTCCCTTATCAACACGTGATACTCCGATATTGAGAAATGTGTTATCAATATACTCTTTTGGTATCGTGCTATAAAGAACATTGGTGGCAACATTATCTGAATAAATAATCATTTTTTCTCCTAGCTCAAGAAGAGTATATTGGTTACCGGGAACTAATTGAGAAGAAGAAGTATTAATCTGTCTTGGAATATTATTAAAAAAACGATCCTCAACCAGAACGCGTCTTGAAAAAACACCAGATTCTGCTTCGGCCCATTTATAGAGCGCTATAATGAGAGGTGTTTTTAGCATACTTGCAGGGGAAAAATATTCTTTTTCATTAATACCAATCCAGGGACCATTATTAAGATCGCGAAAATATACGGACACATGCTGAATACTGCTTGTCTCTTCAAGCTGCTGAACAAAACGTCTTATATCCCCTGAGGGAATAGCAGCTTCAGATAATGTTTGTGAGAGTTCGAAGTCAAGGATAGGATTCGTAAAAAAATATAATCCTCCTTGCTCTCTATTTATAAGACCTACTGACTGGTGCTTGAGTTTTTGTAACTTAATACCTTGTAAAATAAGGAAAATACCAGCAACAACAATAATAACCCAAAGTGTTTTTCTACTGTTACAAAACCGATTGAATGCATGTATTAATTTAGGCATACTATTTTATTCTTCTTCAGAAGTGGGGGCATCTAATGGTGCAACATCTACAAGATTACTCTCTTGTGAAGAGGGCTCAGCATTTCCACTATCAGCAGTATCTACAACTTCTTGCGTGTTGTCTACTAACGACTCCCCTTCAGCAGATTGTTCTTGTTCTGTAGGAGCAACCTCTTCTACTTCAGGCTCGCCTCCTTCTGGTTCCTCCTCAGAAGGTGTTTGTTCAAGCGGTGCTTCATTTTGTATTTCTATGACAAGCCCCTCGACAAGACTCTCCACTATTTTTGGATCTTTTACACCAAGCGCAACCCATGAGAAACGGATAGTGCGAGGAGCAGTTTTATTGAGCAATATAGTAAACCCTGTCTGGTCTTTTTCCACTACTACATGTCGCACATCTTGCATAAAGAACGAATCAGCAGCAGCGTCATCGAAGTTATCAGTGGCATCAAACGTCACTGTTGTGTTTATCACTGGTGTAGCAACATATGGTTGATCAAACACCACTCGCACGCGACGATCCCCCTCTCTGATGAGCGCAAACCCTGCAGTATCCTTGTTGAAGATTGGAGGAAGTCTGAACTCTACAGGAGCACTAAAGAGAACATCACTATTAAACGTGGTTGTATTTGTAAAGAACGAAAGTCCTTTGAACTGCGCCTCTCCCTCAAAAGCACTTGTTCCTGTCGCTTTGAAGTTTTGCGTTGTGACAGAAGTAAGCGCGTCAAATGCGTTGGCTTGCAGTAGTGTTTCAAGAGCAGTAATCCGTGCGACAAGCGCATCAAAGCCGTTGATCTTTGTTGCTTCTATTTCTGAAGCAGTAATCTTACCATTAAAGACCGCATTACCAAGTGCATCGAGTGTCATGACTGGTGTTTCTTCTTTAGTCTTTCTCACAGCAAATGTGCCGTTGTTGAGTACTAAAGCAATATTATCGTCAACACCACCTGATAGTTGTGCCACTGAAATAGTATCAGCAACAAGTGTCGGCGTAAGTATCTCAACCCCAGCAGCAATACGGTCTGTAAAGAAGCTCTCAAGTTGGACACCTTCTTCTTCACGAGCGGTTTTTACTGAACGAAGGAACGCCATGATTGATTGCTGTGTTCCAACAGGAGTACTGATACCATCTACTGTTGCTTGACCATTGTGCAATGCCCCATATTCTTGTGCGAGAAGCTCGACATTTTTCCCAAGCGATTCTCCAAGTCCTACAAAGAGCATGACATAACCACACTGTACCCCCGTAACAGACTGTTCTTGAGAAGGAGCGGCATCACCTTCTTCTCCCCCAACCCATGGACCTTCTGGAACACCTACCTCATCAAGTGATTGGGCGGCATCACAAGAAGTCATCCCGTACGGTTCGTTGAGGACACGTCCGATGACAGCTCCAGCAGAGGTTGCGCGCATTGCGTATCCAGGTCGTGATGAAGAAGTAAGTAAATCTCCTACCTTAATTACACCATTTTCTGTCGTCACCTTTACGGGAACACGACCAGAAAGTGCTACTGCATATGCATTTTCAGCAGTAGGACCAAGGATAAGACCTGGTTTTGTTGATATAACACCCAGAAGGTTCTTTTGGTATCTTCCTGTTGACTTTCCAATACCTGCCTCTTGATCAGGGTTTATAGCGACAACATCCCCAGCATCAAGACCCTCTGAGGAATAATAATACTCAGCGAGGTCAGCTCCCTGCCCTAGACCAAGCACATCTTGAGAAACACCAAACAGCCCTGAGGCAGCGAGACTCATACGTATACTATCAAGAGCAACAAGGGTATCTGCTTGCATTTCTTTAAGGTCGACATCGTCACGTTGAATTTTCAAAAAAGCACCTGTTGCAATCACTGTAGTATCAGAGTAAGCAGCAATAGCAACAATGTTGTCCGCTCCTGTACCAGACCATGTTGTTCCAAAATTATCAGGCTCCATCCCAGCATCTGCTCCGTACACTTCAGTCATAAGACCTCCACCACCAGCATTTGTGAACCCAGAAACTCCACCACCATCTGCACCATCATTTGTTCCAACATGAAGATGACGGGTTCTGTTTAGCTCAACAGGGTTTTCTACAGAAACAGACGTAACGTTGTTTGATGAACCATACAAAAGCGACGGTGCCACTCGATAATCAGAGGTAGCATCCGGTGTTGTTGACCAAGCAGGATATACAGTAAATGTTGTTGCTGAGTTTGAAATAATATTTCTTGCTTGCCCCGCACCTGTCCCACCAGTAATTTCAACAACAAGTCCGACGAAAGAGTCCGGAACATATGATTCCCCTGAATCTCCTATTGTTGTACTACTAAAGGCAGTCGCATCAGTAACGGTCGCTTGCGGCCGTATCATATGTGTACGCCCATCCAAGAATAATCTGTTTACGGAAGAAGCGATCATACCATCCGCTGTAGTTCCACCACTAGCACTCCAAACGAACTCATCTATCTGGCCATCCCAGAAGCTATCTCCTGTCACACAGTTCGCACCAGTACACCTTCCTCCCACAGTGAGAACCTGTGCGTTGTCAAGCGTCGCAGTTGCTGCAAGTGTTGAATCACATGCGGCAGCCTGACGACCATCGATATACATACAGATATCTGTGTCAGTGTTTGTAACAACGAGATGGTGCCATTGGTTATCGTTCCACGTTCCTGTAGAAGTTATAGCATCATCCATTGACACCGTACCCACAGTAGTCCATGTCGCGTCATCGTCGATACCAAAGACAATGTTTCCTGATGCGTTCATACCAGCAAATGCACACCCTGTTGCTGCAGCAGGAGTTGCAGGGGTATAACACCGCTCAAAGAGCACATCAGCAGCAGCAGTTGTTGAATGTTTAAACCACATTGATACAGTAAAAGATGTTGCCGCAACGTTAAAGTCTGTATCTGAATCACAGGTACCATCAGCATTGGCATCGGTACAGAGATACGAGTTGTTATTAAAGTTAACTGACCCTCCTCGAATACCGTTTGTCCCAAAAGTTGGAGAGGTGCCGCCAGCAGTATCGAGGACATTTCTCGTCGTCCCTGCAGCACCCACAGCACTTGTGGTACTTGTCGCACCAGCTGCATCATTGAAAAGGAAGGCTCCTCGAGTCGCTCCTACCATATATGGAGTTGCACTATCTTTTGTTGTTATTTTTGACCATGACGCATTGGCAAGTGTTCCTCCAGAAGTATGAACTTCAGCTAATCCTTGGTTTGTCCCGACAAACACAATATCTCCTGCATCAATCTGCCCGGTTGCTGCGGCTTCCTTGGCAGAAGACCCTCTCTCAACAACAGTAAGAGCGCTCGGAGACGTCGACATAGTAGGAACTGTACCGTTGAGTGTGATAGGCGTTCCCCCAGCAAGAAGTTCATCGTATTTTCTTGTTGGCGTTCCGTTGACCTGTGTTGCGATTACAGTATCAACTCCTCGCCACTCCTCAAGCTGCGCTTGTGTTTCGTTTGTCGCATACATACGCCCTCGCTTGGTCATATAGACCTGGTTGTAGTCATCGTTTGTGACATCAGAATAACTTACGACTTTTCGTGTTCCCATATTGATAACAGACACACCAGAATCAGTAGCTGCCGCGATCAACGTAACGCCGTTAAGTGGCCCTCCTTGTGAATCAATAGGAGCAATAAGTGTCCCTGCACGACCTTCAGTAGATGCTGTCTGCATAGCAACAGAGACATCATTGACCGTAGCATTAACAATCGCAAATCCGGTCTCTGCGTTATCAGCATACGAAACTGTCGAGTTTCTCCCTGAGATTGCTAGGTCTGCTTGAACACGGTTCGTCGCATTGAACCGATACATAACATCTTGCTTGAAATCAAACGCATACAAACCTGTTGCAGCAGTTCCATTTGTTCCAACATATACCACACCATTTTGTGCAGCAAGACCAGAAGGATTATTGTTGGTATCAGCGCCAAGTGCATACGTACCGTCTTGCGTAAACTTCATCCAAAGAGAGTTATCTGCACCGTCAAAGATGTATACCGCACTTGCTGTTGAAGCAATGATTGCCTTTCGAGGGAATTCCGCATTACCGCAACGGTCATCCGTACTGATGTTACAAGGATCGCCCACCCCATCATCTTTTGTTTCTGTTGCCCAAGAGAGCTGCATGTTCACTAAGTCATTGCGCCACTTTCCAGCATCAACGTCGGTTGCGGTATCGTAGACAATAACATCAATAATTCCCGTAAGAGCGTGAATACTATCTGTTCCTTTAAGTAAAATATTTCCGTACACAAGTGCGTTTCCTCGGCTTGTCGCAGTACCAATACTTAAAATATCATTTGTTGTTGATGATCCATCAGAGAGTACAAGCGTGCCGTTATCAGCGAGACTCATCGTAGGAGTTGTATCTATAAACTTGATATCACTATCCCACCCTGAACCAATCACAATACCGTTTTCTGTTGCAGCGCTACTTGTAATGTTTCCAATATTCAAACCGTTGAACGTCTCATCTCCAGAAGGTGTGTTTACCGGAATGATTGATATATTGAGTCCGGCGTTGGTATTTGCAGTGCCATTACCTACCTCCATTGCAATAGAAAGTCCGTCCACACCGTCAGTTACGATACCTGTCGTCCCTCCGGTAATGTCTATCTTTGATACATCAACCGTAGGGATCACATTGTTGGTAGTATTTTCAAGAAGGAGTTGGGTATCAGCAGCATCCCCATACGCAAGTACGAGCACATCCCCCGCTGTTGCTTTCGTGATGACACCTGCTGATGAGTTGAACGGACTACTTCCTCCACCACACGCAGCCGCTGAGAGTGTTCCTGCGTTATCTACCTGCACACACTGCGTGCCACCTCCCGCAAGGTCTGCAATGGTAACATTCCCCGAAGCATCAATCGTCAGACGATCAGTGAAGGTGTTCCCTGCGCCAATATCAGTAGCACTTGATTGAGCGATGGTGAACGTAGTCGCTGAACCATACGTAAGTTTAGGAATGTTTGATGCTTTTTTAGTAAAACCGAGACGTTGTTGATCATCAAAAACAGCAGCTGTTCCGTCAGTGAGGAAATCGACATTTCCTGTTGCATATATCCCTCCATCAACCTGTAAAAGATTGTTTGTGCCTGTTGATGTTGTGGTGCCGATAAGCACTTCTCCAGCAGTATTGATAACAAACGGCACATTGACCCCAGTATAGTCATAAATGAAGAAGTCATCAGCGATACCCACACCTGACTCAGAGGCATTACCCACCCCAAAACTCCATGTGCGACCAGTCCCTTCCATAGAGAATTGTGTATATCCTGCTGCTTCAGTATTTCTAAGAAGAATAACAGGATCATAACTTGTTCCTGCGCCGCCGTTGATAAATGTACCAGCCGTATTTCCAAGTGTTCCCGCAGACCCTGATGAAGTTGCAGTAAATGCGTTGTTGTACGTTCCTCCTGAAGCAGTTACTGTGAGACCGTAGTTGACTGAGTTTGTCCCGGTGTGTGTGTTTGAAATAGTTGCCCCGTAAGTTGATTGAGAGCCTGTTGCGTTTGCTCCACTGGTTGCGACTTTGAGGACTGTTTGGGTGTTGGAAGTAGCGG
>CAZNZN010000003.1:0-2156 GCA_964577515.1 uncultured Candidatus Saccharibacteria bacterium
TCGATCGTGAGCTCTGTATGGACAGTGTGCCCGTTCTCTTTGTAGAAGAATTGAAACAGGCTGTTCCATCCGAAGAAATGTTTGTAGCACCAGATGCGAAGCGTGATGCTACTGTACGGTCCCTGCCGACCAGTCCGGTCTTTTGGATACAGGTGGTGACGGCTCAGATGTACAGGAGTGTACAGAATCTTCGCTATTTCTTCTTTGAGATCTTTCTTTTTTTGAACATCATATTTGTTGTTGACGACGAGGAAGGGGTGTTCCATATGTCGCCATCTTCTTTTGTTCATAAAAGCAGGTTTTTTGTGAAAGAAAAAAGGTGAAGGGTGCCTACGTGCTTGATTTTGAGCAGCGTCCGACAAGTGAAGGTATGTTTACCTCTAGTATAAATGTTTTTTGAGAAAACAAAAAACCCTCCTTGAAGCATACGCTTCTCAGAGGGTTTAGAAAGAACTGGAGGGTAGAGAGCTTACTTGCTCCCGAACGTTTCCGGGAGGTCAGATTCTTCTCCTTGTTTCAGGATCCGGGTGGCGTCAGCTTCGTTGATCAGCTTTTTTTCTTTGAGGATTTCAACAGCTTCTGCCAGCATCTTTCTGGAAAGAATAGGCTCAATAGTGAAACTTTCGCCTTCAATAGCGCCGTGCTTTCCGCAGTTTTTGCACATTTCCAGGCGGGGGAGCGGGCCGAATTTTTTTTCATCTTCAGCTTTTTCCTTTTCGCCGGATATTTCAGCCATTGTCGTCAGAAAGGAGAGCATTTCCGCTGAGATACCCACGGCTACTTCTTCCAGTGTGCAATTCTTTTTGAATTTAGCATCACTGAAGGGGATCGCATGGTTAGTGGCGATTTCCTTGGCAAGCTCGTAGGCTTCTTCTACGGAAACCTTTTTTGCTTCCAGGAGCGCCAGTACTTCGGCTGCTCCAGCTGCTTTGTTTGTAAATACTGCGTTTTCTGACCGGGTTCTTACTTTGGAGAGGTACCATCCCTGGTTACCGTCTGCCTGTTTGATTACAAACGTTCTTTTCATGTTGTTACAATTTGATTACATTATACCATCTTAAGATTAAAAAGTCAAACATTGTTTTATCTTTGCTATACTAGAAAGTATGAAAGTATTTCCATATGTTTTAACCGCACTTTTTATTGGCTTCGTGGTATTTTTGTGGGTCAACGACAAGAACATGCGCGATACTGTGACTGGAGGGTCTTCTCAAGGTGCACAGTGTTATATCTGGAACACTGAATCAGGTGATAAAGCAACGCTCAAGATAGTCCCAGGCAAAGATACTACAGTGACAGGATTTTTGAGTTATCGTCCTGCGCAAAAAGATAGCAAGGTGGGGCAGTTCTCAGGAGTGCGAACACAGCAGGGAGGTGTCGCCATCGTGAGTGCACAGTGGACAGTACTTGCAGAAGGAGCGGTGTCTACCGAAGAACTCTCACTTCTTATTGAAGAGCCTATTGCAAAGATAGGGTTTGGAGAAATGAAAGATCGCGGTGATGGAGTGTATGAGTATGCTGCACCGAGTACTATAGTGTATAGTGTCCCACTAGAACGCACAGACTGTGCTGATCCTGCGGTGGAGCAAGACGACGCAGTCGCTACTGCGGTAGTAGCAAAAGATGGTGCACTCAAAGCACTCATGAGCACCGAGTGGGTGTGGGAAAAAACTGTTCGTTCTGATGGAGTAGTCACACCAAAAAAAGCAGGAGTGTTTACACTGTCGTTTGATCGTAACAACGCAGTGCATGGTACTACTGACTGCAACAGTTTTGGAGGAACTGTGGCGATAGACAAAGATGCGCTATCTTTTGGACCCTTTGCTTCGACACTGATGTATTGCGACAAAGCACAAGAGGGGGTGTTCACGAGCGACCTGGCAAAGGTAGGGAAGTTTATGTTTAACGCAGAAGGGCAGCTAGTACTTATCTTTAAGGATGGTTCTGGTGCTATCACTTTGAACAAAGCGAAATAGTCTTGCTATACTAAGGATATTACAAACCAACAGTACTACATATGGCAAAAGGCAACGACAGTCGTCGCAAGGAAACAAAAAAACCAAAGAAAGCAAAGAAATAACACATAAAAACCCGCACGACATGTGTGGGTTTTTATGTTTGACGAACATGTTGTTTTTCTATACAGTGAGGAAAAA
>CAZNZN010000003.1:2256-37885 GCA_964577515.1 uncultured Candidatus Saccharibacteria bacterium
TTTTATAGAGATATTTTAGGATTTGAAGTGACATCATACTATGGAGACTCAGCGGTGTTCCTTTCTGCAGGAGGGTATCATCACCATATAGGACTCAACACTTGGGAAGGTAAGGGAGCGACCCCGCCGCCGCCAGGGCACACAGGGCTTTTCCATGTGGCCATACTTCTTCCGTCACGCAAAGCACTTGCTGTAGTACTACAGCGAATCATAGCAGCAAACTATCCTATAGAAGGAGGAGCTGACCACGGTGTTTCAGAGGCGGTGTATCTGAGGGATCCTGATAACAACGGTATTGAACTCTATGTTGATCGTCCAAAAGAAACATGGAAAACAGACAATGATGGAAAGGTGGAGATGGTTACTGAACCGCTCGATATGCAGGGTATTCTAGCTGAAGCGGACTAGGTGTATACTTTTTCTATGCAATTACTAAAAAAATATATTCCTCCACTACTGTTCCTTGGGTACGGAGTACTTTTCATTTTACTCGCTGTACATCCTTTCGATCGAGCAGTATGGTGGGCTGAAAATGTTCCCATTTTTATTATTTTTTCTATTATTGTGATCTTGTATATACGCAATGTTCGTTTCTCGGCATTTGCGTATGTGATGATGTTTTTCCTTTTGTATATTCACACAATCGGTGGGCACTATACTTTTGAGCGGGTACCGTTTGATTGGTTCAATCATTTGTTCGGCTTTGAACGAAACATGTATGACAGAGTAGGCCACTTCACTGTTGGGTTTTATGCGTACCCTATCCTGGAACGACTGTGGTACAAAACGACGACACCGAAAGTAGTAGCAGTACTTTTTGCTATTTTTGCTATTGCTACTGTTGCGGTTACGTACGAATGGATCGAATGGTGGTATGCTGCGCAGTATGGTGGATCTGCAGGAGTTGCATTCTTGGGATCTCAAGGAGATATATGGGATGCGCAGAAGGACATGCTTATGGACACACTAGGCGCAGTGTTTGCTGTACTACTTTTCTTGGTTGGTCGCAAGAGAAGTGCCCAGTCAGTAGTAGCAACTAACTAACATTTCATATGCAAAACTATCAAAATTATAGTGAACTTATAAAGCCATCATGGGCACCGCCTTCATGGCTTTTTAGTCCTGTGTGGACGGTGTTGTATATACTCATCATTGTGTCTTTTGGAAGCGTCTTCCGTATGTTTTTTCAAAAACAAGTACCTTTTGTTGTGCTTTTACCTTTTGTGCTCAATATCTTTTTTAATCTAATCTTTACCTGGATTCAGTTTGGACTTAAAAATCTTCCGCTTGCTAGTCTGGATATTCTCCTTGTTTTAGGAACGCTGATCTGGGCAATGATTGCTATCTATCCATATGCACGATGGGTGACATGGATACAGGTGCCATACCTACTATGGGTGTCGTTTGCTAGTGTGCTACAAATCACCGTAACACTCCTCAATCGATAGGTATATACTTAGAGGTATATGAAAACAACAATTTTGTATATCTTCGGGGTTATTGGTGTCATTGATACGCTCTATCTTATTTATCACAAACTTCGAGGTACTGATGTAGCTTGTGTCTTTTTTCCGAAAGAGTGGTGCTACAAGGTACAGCACTCTCCACAGAGTAAGACGTTTGGCATCCCAAACTCTTATCTAGGTTTTGTTATGTATATTGTGATATTGGCACTTACTGCACTTTTTGTTATGGGAAGTGTATCGTTTTGGCCACTACAAGCAATCGTCACGTTTGGATTTTTGTTCTCAATGTATTTCTTGTACGTGCAAGCATTTGTTCTGCGAGCGTTTTGCACATGGTGTGTTGTCTCCGCAGTAAACTTCACTGTGATGATGATTGCAGTGTGGCTCATGTAGTATGCGTGTACGGGTAAAAGTATTTCCGAATAGTAAAAAAGAAAAAATCGAAAAAATAAAAGAAGGTGTTTTTTCTGTGTATGTGCGAGCCAAAGCTGAGCAGGGGGAGGCAAATGCCCGCATGATAGAGCTCATGACTGAATACTTTGCAGGATGCCGCGGTATACGACTTCTTACTGGTGCGACACGACCAAACAAGACACTAGAGATTATCGAGCCGGTGGATGGACTCTTTTAAACGCGATATACTTTGTGTATATGGTAGCAATAGAATCATTTGACCCAAACAGTGTGAAAGAAGCGACACCTTCTTCACAGAACCCTTCTGTTTCTGGGGAAGGAGAAACAGTGCAACAAACACCAGTGGTGCGTTCTGAATCTGAAGAAAAAACAGCACCGCTTCTCAGTGATGAAGAAATGGAGGAGCTATACAAAAAAGAGCCTGATGATTATATGAGAGGGCAGTTGTAACTTATGGAAGATTTCACTCCAGAAGAAAAAACTCTTTTGGTGTCTCTTGATACTCCTGCAAAGGTACAAGATTTTTTGGATACTATCCCTATGAACCATGAGGTGGATGGTGTTGATACGGTGAAGTCACCCTTGCGAGTATTGCGTGAACGTTCGGCACACTGTATTGAAGCCGCTATTTTAGGGGCGTATATACTCTCTCTTCACGAATACCCACCACTGCTCATGTACTTGAAAGCTGATGGTAACGACTTTGATCATGTGATTGCTCCTTTTAAAGAACATGGATTTTGGGGGGCGCTTTCAAAGACAAACCACGCAGTGCTCCGTTATCGAGAGCCTGTGTACAAAACAGTACGAGAGCTTGTCATGTCGTATTTTCATGAATATACCGATGATGAAGGAAAGAAAACCTTACGAGAGTATTCTGATGTGCTCGACCTTCGCATATTTGAGTCAGGATGGGAAGTGGCGACTATCGACCTATGGGGGATCGATGAAGAATTGGGGAAATTGGAACATTATCCTATCGCGCCGAAAGATGTACTCAAGCGTCTAAGGAATGCTGATCCTATCGAACAAAAGGCAGGGGCGTTGATAGAATGGAAGAAACCACGAAAGAGTAAGTGATATACTTTTTAGTATCGTATGAAAACTAAAATTATTTATTTTGTTCGCCATGGAGAAACAGAGCTCAACGCTCGAAATATTCGCCAAGGAGCAGATGGCCCTTTGAGTGCAAAAGGGGTAGAACAGGTGAAGCAGACCGCAGTACGGCTTCCAAAGAAAAAGAATGAAGCACCAGAGGTAATCATTGCGAGCCCCTTTCAGCGAACAAAAGAAACCGCAGCTATTTTGGCGGAAGCATATAAGATGCCTGTCGAATATTCAGATCTTTTAGTGGAGCGTAAAAATCCTACTGAAATTATTGGCCACTCTGGGAAGGAAGAGACGGTGCAACAAATAGTGGATCGTATCGACAAGAGTTACCATGACGACTCGCTTCGTTTTTCGGATGAAGAGAACTTTGTTGATTTGCGCAACCGTGCTGACGCGTTGCTCCACTATATAGTCAATCGTCCAGAGAAGCGATTGCTCATGGTGACCCACGGTATTTTTTTGAAAATGGTGGTGTCATATATGTTGCTTGGAGAGAAGCTCACCGCATCAGAATACAATAAGTTGAGTTATCTCAATCCTATGGATAACGCTGGGGTGACCATGTGTGTCTATGTGAAGCGATGGTTTCGAAAGCCGCAGTGGAAGCTTCTTTTGTGGAACGATATTCCACAAGTACAAGGTGAAGAAAAAGAATAATAGCGGTATACTATAGGTACCGCTATCTTTATCAAAAATAGAGAAGAGGTGTTCGTAAAGATTAATTAATTAATTTTTTCAATAAATCATATGAAGTTGCATAAACTTACATGGCTTCTCTTGATAATCGGAGGTCTTAACTGGCTTCTCGTCGGAGTGTTGTCATGGGATGTTGGTCAAATCTTTGGAGGACAAGGTGAGATTATCTCTCGCATTGTCTACATCCTCGTTGGACTTTCTGCACTTTATGAGATCTTTTCTCATAAAAAGTGTTGTGCAGAATGTGCTGTTAAAGCACCAGCAGCTCCTTCACAAGGCGCTCAGATGTAATCTACGAAAAAAGCACCTCGGGCCGGAGGTGCTTTTTTCTATGAAGAAGAGGAGTATACTACATACATATGAAAAGACATATTATCGCATTGTTACGTGTCGCTCTAGGGTTTATATTCCTCTGGGCGTTTTTTGATAAAACATTTGGGCTTGGTTTTGCGACTACTTCCTCGCAAGCATGGATACACGGAGGGTCACCGACGTACGGTTTTTTGACCTTCGCTACAAAAGGGCCTTTTGCAATGTTCTTTAAATCACTTGCCGGAAATCCGGTGATTGATTGGGCTTTTATGCTTGGACTTCTTGGTGTTGGGATTTCACTTCTTTTTAATTACCTCACTCGTGTTGGCGCTTTTGTTGGGATAATACTTCTTGTGCTTATGTACCTTTCAGTGCTTCCTCCCGAAAATAATCCGGTTATTGATGACCACATCATCTATATTCTTGTGCTTATTCTTATATCGAGAAATGCACGAGCGTTACCAGAACAAGTATAGGTATATATGAAAAAAGGATACAAAGAGCAGATTGAAGAAAAAACAATAGCAAATGAAAATTTTCGCCACGTGCTCTACACAGGAGCACATATGCAGCTAGTACTCATGTCACTTCTTCCAGGAGAAGAAATAGGTGCGGAGGTACACACCGACAACGATCAGTTTTTCCGATTTGAAAAAGGAGTAGGTACAGTGGTTATCAATGAAACGAGCTACGCTGTAGAAGATGGAGATGTTGTTATCGTTCCAGCGGGTGCCCAGCACAATGTTATCAATACAGGACCTGATGCGCTCAAGCTTTACACTATCTATGCTCCTGCACATCACAAGGATGGTATTATTCGAGAAACAAAACACGATGCTGAAACCCAAGAGGCTGAGTTTGATGGTGTAACAACAGAGTAAGGATATGAGTGTTATTGAAAACAACGCTTCGCTTGCAACGACAGCGCTCCGTACAGATGCCCTTGCGTTAGTAGAAGCTGGACTTACCGCTATTAATACTGAACACCGCATCCAAGAAACTATCAGACTTTCAGATGGGGTGCTTACTGTCGGTGATCGTCACTATACAGTGAGTGAGTATGATTCTATCCACGTCATAGGTTTTGGAAAAGCTTCTTCGAAAGCAGCACAAGCTATAGAGACAATACTTGGTGATGCACTTACTGGGGGGATAGTCCTTGATAAAACACCGCTTGTCTGTAAACGGGTTGTTGTGTACCAAGGGGCTCATCCGCAACCAACACAGCACAACGTGGAAGTTTCTGAAAAAATCGCAGCGCTTGCTCGTGGGCTTACTGAGCGAGACCTCGCTATAGTGATCGTCTCTGGTGGAGGGTCATCACTTCTTTGTTGGCCACTGTCAGAGTGTGACCAGGGGGCTCGCCTCTATGGTGCGTTTCTCCATGCGGGAGGAACAATCAATGAGCTCAATGTACTACGAAAACATCTCTCTGGTAT
The DNA here is from genome assembly GCA_964577515.1 of uncultured Candidatus Saccharibacteria bacterium. Lineage (GTDB taxonomy): Bacteria > Patescibacteriota > Minisyncoccia > Phycocordibacterales > UBA9973 > UBA4124. Next base: position 7,694 of record CAZNZN010000003.1, read on the forward strand.
AAAAGGAGGTGGGCTTGCGCAGCTTTTGTATCCTGCAACTGTGGTCGGGCTTGTTTTTTGTGATGTGCCAGGGGAACATTATGATGTCGTAGCATCGGGGCCCACGTACTATGACGAAACAACTGTTGATGACGCAAAAACCTTACTCAAAAAATACAACATACAAGAATCATTTGATTTTGTCGAAACACCAAAAGATAAAAAATATTTTGAACGCGTAGTAAATTTTCCGATTGTTTCAAATGTACACGCACTTGATGCAATGCAGAAAAAAGCTGAAGCTTTAGGATACACAGTGCATTCAATCGGTGCCGAGTGGTATGAAGCGCCGTCAGTACTTATCGATACAATGCTTGCAACAGTAACACCGCATAGTGTGGTGATTGGAGCTGGAGAGCCAAAAATGACTGTCGAGGGCGCAGGAGGGCTTGGAGGAAGAAATGAATATACCAGTGCGCTTATGATAGAACATATTCCTGAGCAAGCCGTGTTTGTTTCTTATGCGTCAGACGGCATTGATAACTGTTCAATTGCAGCGGGTGGGTTGATTGATAGTGCAATACAAGAAAAAGCAAAGACACTTCCTAAACCACTTGCTACATATATTGAAACCTATCAGCACGACGATCTCTTGGAACAGCTTGATGCCCGTATTATTACGGGACCAACTGAAAGCAATGTATCAGATGTATTTTTATTGATAAAAGAATAACCATGAACACTATTACCGCTATTACTGCAGAAACTATCAACGATTCTCGGGGAACACCAACACTTCGCGTTACTGCAACCGCTGGGGAACTCAGTGTCACTTTTTCTGTCCCTTCTGGTGCGAGCACTGGTGCGCACGAGGCATATGAACTTCGTGATGCAGAGACAAAGAGTGTTACTCCGGCTATAACGCAAATACATGAGACTATTGCACCTCATATTGTCGGAATGGATGCTACTGATCAGAAAGCCGTCGATGCCGCAATCCTTGCGCTTGCAACTGATCCTCAAAAGAAAAATCTTGGTGGCAATAGTACGCTGGGGGTTAGTGGGGCAGTGCTTCGCCTTGGGGCGTTGCTCTCAAATGTTCCGGTCTATCAGTATTTACGCATGCAATATCCTGAGGTTCCTGCTGGTGAGCGCACATATCCTTTGTGTTATTTCAATCTTATTAACGGAGGGAAGCATGCACATTCAGCGCTTGCTGTGCAGGAATACCACGTTGTTCCTGATTGCGGGTCTGTCAGTGCAAACCTTACTTGTGCAAAGGCGGTATATGCCGCACTTGGCACTATCATCACTTCTACATACCCAGAAACACCACTGGGTGATGAAGGTGGATATGCGCTCAATGTACCTTCACTTGGTATTCCTTTAGCATTATTACAGAGAGCTGTCACGGTTGCTGGATATGAAGGGAAAGTGCGGTATGCCCTTGATGTTGCGGCGTCATCTTTTGTTTCTGAGCAGGGGTACTTTTATGAAGAGGGGGTGCATGCTACTGCTGAACTACTCGCATGGTATGAACATATTACAAAAGAATTTCCTTTTGTTTCCATTGAAGATCCATTTTCTGAAGAATCATTTGCTGATTTTGCAATGATGCGAACAATGCTTCCTACAGTTAAGATTATTGGAGATGATCTTACTGTTACCAATAAAGAACTTCTCGAAAAAGCATATAGCGCAGGAGCTATTGATGGGCTTATCATCAAACCAAATCAAATAGGAACTATCACAGAAACAGTTGCAACTATTGAGGCTGCGCATACTCGGGGTCTTGCTTGTATTGTGAGCCATCGTAGCGGGGAAACGACAGATGATACTATCGCCGATATTGCGGTAGCATTTCACTGCTTTGGACTTAAGGCGGGGGCTCCCGGACCAATAGAGCGACTGGTGAAATATGATCGACTTGTCAGTATTACTAATGAACAATAACGTTTTATGCAACAACATATCTTTATCACACGTCCTATACCAGAAAGTGCTATTGCCGCGCTTCGTACACAAGGGCATACAGTCACTGTACGGACAAAGAAAACAGCACCTTCTGCAAAAGAGCTCCGCAAGCTTTTGTCGCAAGCACCATATACAGTACTTGTTTCTTTTCTCACTGACACTGTAGATGCAGCGCTTTTCTCTGTCGCACCGTCATTGAAACTCGTTGCCAACTACGCAGTAGGGTTTAACAACATTGCTCTTGAAGAAGCAAAAAAAAGAGGGATCGCTGTTACTAACACACAAGGCACTTCCGGAAACGCTGTTGCCGAAACAACGATTGCCCTTATGATGGCGTTGACCACGCGACTTGTTGAAGGAGATCGCTTTGTTCGGGCAAAAAAGTTTAAAGGGTGGGATCCATATCTTTTTCTCGGAACAGATCTTGCAAGAAAAACAATAGGACTGATAGGAGCAGGTGAGATCGGATCTATTGTTGCAAAAAGAATGTTGCAAGGGTTTGAATGTCCAGTGATTTATTACGATGTTCGCCGTAACGAGACACTTGATGCACTCGGTGCTGTCTATATGACCAAGGAAGAAGTGCTTCAAAAAGCAGACATTGTATCGCTCCATGTACCACTGCTTCCAGAGACAACACATTTGATAAACGAAACCACACTTGGGCTTATGAAAAAAGAAGCGCTCTTGATCAATACTGCACGTGGACCAGTTGTTGATGAAAAAGCACTTATCGCGGCGCTTCAGACTGGCCGTATTACAGGGGCGGGTATTGATGTGTATGAATTTGAGCCAAAGGTGAGTAGGGAGCTTCGAAAACTTGAAAATATTGTCTTGACGCCACATATCGCTTCAGCACGTATCTCTGTCCGTGAAGCCATGGGACAGAAGATAGTAGAAAACATCACTGCCTTTTCAGAAGGAGGATCTTTTAAAAACCTCGCAGTGTAAGTATTGTAAAAAAGTATTTTTGTAGTATAATACTTTGTGTATACGGGAATAGTTGCCGGATGCACAAAAGGAGTTACACCATGCAGTTAGCGACTATTATCCTCGGCATTCTCAAAACCCGACGTGGCAAGGTCCATCGTCAAGAACTTGTGCGCCTTGTTCGCTATCATTTTGAACGGCGCGGTATGAAAGGAATCCCAGGCTTCGAAGAGATCAATCATTCTATTGATCTACTTGTTGATGATGGGCACATCATCAAGACGCATAATGGCGCTTGGGATGAGTTTCAGCTTTCTACTAAAGGGTACGCACGACTTAAAGCATGGCATGCCACAAAGAAAGTACTCTTTGTAATTAGTAATGATTTTGCAAAGTTGCTTTCTATTGTTGCAACAGTGCTTTCTATTCTGGCAACATATCTTAGTATCAAGGCCCGATATTAAGTTGACTTTTTTCGTTTTTTGTTCTATAAAATAGCAAAACTATTTTTTTGAATCTTAAAATTAGAAGAATGAAAAAGACGAAAAAAGACGCTTTTTTCTATAACATGATCAAGGATCATGTTATAGCTGAAGGAATGTGGGAGGCAACTCCTGAAACTGTTGAAAAGATATGGACAGTGCTCGGGTTAGTCCCTCCTGAGGCAGACCGCATGGTTGATGTAAAAGACAGGGTTTCATTTGTATGTGAGGTAAACGGCTACGCCGTGTGGCTCCACACAAAGTTCAACCGGAAGACAAAGAAGAACAGCCCGTACGGTTGTGTATCGATTGTCATCAGCAAGCTTGCAAACGGTGGGCAGGACAGGATTCTTTACCGGAGTTTTTACACAAGAAAAACAGGCACATGGGTCAAAAAGGTTCAGGACTACCTATCATTTATCCTGGATCAAATGAAAAACCATTGGCCTGTAACTGCTGGTGGAAACTGGGCGCACCTGAAGGAGTTTGAATACGACACCTTTTGGTGGATTGACGCTGAAGGAACGAGAATTGATGACTTCTTTTCAGAAGAAAAAACAGCACCCTATGGTGCAGTCCTCAAAGGAGAGCGAAGACGCTATACGTACCATACGTTTTGGCGTGAAAAACTCGGCATTAAAGAACATCGTCGTAACATTCGTAAACAGTACCAAAGAAAAAAATAAACCAGTACGAATCCCTCGCAATTATCGCGGGGATTTTTTTGTTTTATACTATACGTATGATTTTCAAAATGCTGGAAGTAAAAAATGATATTCGTGATGCCCGTAATGATCCGTCAGGGTTTGTGGCAGGGAAGTTGGTCGATGGTATTCGTGGGATCTTTCTCTTTTGGAAAATAGTGCTCATACTCCCTTTGATCCCATTTGCTATTTTCGGCTTTACAGGACAATGGGGAGGGCCGTTTGTTTGGGTACGAGTAGTAACCTTTATCTGGCTCGGTATAGTGATAGTTGCCTTCATGGTAATGCGTGTCGTGACGCGGTTCATGCGTCGTAAAACACGCAAGGTAGCTGATGCGGTTGTCTCTTCAATAAGAGACAGTGTTACAAAAGAAGAGGAACATGAGTAATACTTCTTATAAAGACTATATTGCCTATGATGTTTTAGGACATATCCCTGATATTACTACTCGTGCAATGTTCGGTGGCTGGGGCATATATAAAGCAGGAACAATAGTGGGGATTATTGTTGATGGAGAACTTTTTTTGAAATCAAACCAAAATCAGAAAACACTTCTTGAACAGCAAGGATGCTATCCTTTTATTTATGAATCAAAAGGGAAAAAAGTAACAATGCTCTACATGAGTGTCCCTGAAGAGGTACTCGAAAATCCTGGTGCTATTGAATCAAGAGTCAATGCATCATATGCTATTAGTCAAGATGCAACAAAACACTATGACCGCAAAAGAAGTACAAAAGGCACTTCGTAAGGTTGCAACAAAAGAACGCGCAAAAGTAAATGCGTGGTTTTTCAAGACAGGAAAGGGGCAGTACGGTGAAGGGGATGTTTTTATCGGAGTCACCGTCCCTGAATGTCGTCGAGTGGCACGTCTTTTTCGTACGCTCCCTCTTAAAGAAATAGCGTTACTTCTTAAGTCTTCTGTGCATGAAGATCGTCTAACTGCGCTTCTTATTCTTGTGAGGCGGTATGAACACGCTGCTGTTTTAGAAAAACAAAGGATATATACATTTTATTTACGTTATCGAAAGTATGTAAACAACTGGGACCTTGTCGATACCAGTGCGTCCTATATTGTAGGAAAACACCTTTCCACTTTTGGTACCGATAGGGCAACCCTTTACGCACTTGTTAAATCAAAGCGTTTGTGGGATAGACGTATTGCAATTATCGCCACGCACTATTTTATACGACAAGGAGACTTCAAGGATACATTCGCACTTTCTGAATTATTGTCTAAGGATACAGAAGACTTATTGCATAAAGCGGTGGGGTGGATGCTTCGAGAGGTAGGAAAAAAAGATGAAAAAGCCCTCCGAGCATTCTTGTCACTACACAAAAAAGTACTTCCTCGAACGACACTTCGGTATGCTATCGAGCGTCTTTCTGTAGCACAGAGACGTTTTTATATGAAAAAGTAGTATACTGTCCCTATATGGGATGGATACTACTTTCAGTGCTTTCAGCGTTTTTCGCTAGTCTTGTTGCGCTCCTTGGGAAGCTTGGCTTGAAATCTGTTGATCCGACACTTGCGACAACAGTGCGTGCACTTGTTATGGCAGGGTTTTTTGTTGTTGTGTCTCTTGTTCTTGGAAAATTTAACAATATAGAACAAATACAAGGGAAACCGCTCTTGCTCATTTTAGGAGCTGGTATCGCAGGGGCATTGTCGTGGCTTTGCTACTTCTTGGCACTTCGTAGTGGTCCGACAACTGCAGTTGCAGCGATTGATCGAGGGAGTATCGTCTTTGTTTTGTTGTTGTCACTTATTTTCCTTGGTGAAGCACTGACATGGAAAAGCATCGTTGGAGCACTTCTGGTCGTTATTGGAACACTCTTTTTTGTTTTGTAGTCTATGCGGCAAGATAAAGAACTTATCTTATATCAAATATTTTTTATTTTTATCTTGCCGATAGCGCTTTTGATATTTGGGGTTATTCCTGTTACATGGAGAATGGTGGTCCTCTGTGTCGCCATGCTCTTTATGTACGGTGTTATTCAGAATGAAAAAATATCTGACGCAGAGATGGGGCTCGGGGCAAAAAGCTTTCAAAGGTCAATTATCCCGTATATCTTGTTTACTATCCTTGGAGCAGTATTTCTTATACGTCTTTCGGGGCATTTAGGAATTCGCCCAAGTATTATTTGGTACGAATCATCGCATTTACTGTTTTTGTTTCTCCCGGTGTCTCTTTTGCAAGAAATAGCCTACCGAGGGTTTCTTTTTCATAAATTGCGACAACTCTCTTCAAAGTGGTGGGTTGTTGTCGGAGCAAACGTTGTTTTGTTTACGATACTTCATGCTATCTATCCTATGCCTGACATTATGCTTCCTGTTGCTTTTGTCTCAGGTATTGGGTTTGCGCTTATGTATCGATTCTTCCCGAACCTGCTTCTTATTTCTGGCGCCCATGCGATACTGAACTTTATTGCTATATTGTACGGATTCTTTTTCTTTCATGAGTAGGTGTATACTACTTACATATGGAACAAAAACAGCACCCTCTTGTTATTTTAGGATTTTTATTAGGAGTTAGTTTAATCCTTGCTGCACTTATTGGTGCAGGAACAGTTTTCCGTCTTCGTTCACTCAACGACGTTGTTGCGGTGACAGGTTCGGCAAAAATGGAAGTAACTGCGGATCAAGGGAAATGGGTCAGCCAGATCAGCCGCACTGTTCGACAGAGCAACCTTAAGTCAGGGTATGAGCAAATGTCCCGCGATCTTGTTTTGGTACAAGAGTTTCTTAAATCAAATGCCATCGAGTCATCTCAGGTTGCTGTTGCGCCGGTGTTTATGATGGAGGTGTACAACCAAAACGTAGAAGCAGAGAAGCAATACACACTTACACAAACTATCGAAGTTCAATCTACTGATGTGCAAAAACTTCAAAATCTTTCACAGAGAGCAGGGGAGCTTGTCAGTAAGGGTATTATTTACTCAACGACCTCTCTAGAATTTTATTACTCAAAACTTCCTGAATCTCGAGTAGCACTACTTTCACAGGCTATCGATGATGCAAAAGCTCGTGCAGGAGAGCTCGCAAAGAATTCAGGGAAAAGAGTCGGCAGCTTGAAATCTGCAACAAGTGGTGTTGTTCAGGTGCAATCTCGCAACTCAACAGATGTTTCAGATTATGGGAGTTATGATACTTCAAAAATAGAGAAACAAATTACTGTTACCGTTAAGGCAACATTTACGTTAAAATAATTTTACATGAAGTATTTTGCCACACTGCTTGTTCTCGTATGTCTCTTAGTGCCTTCTACAGGGAGGGCAGAGAGTGTGTTGCAGAGTGTTTGGTACGAGCCATTTAATACTGCACCCGGAGACGCGATAACACTCTCAGCATTGCTGTATAACAAGGATCAAAAACCCGTTACGTTTACTGTGGTGTTTGATCAGAACGGGACCACAATCGGAACCCCAGTAGTAGTCGTTGTTGGTGGGGTATCAGCAAAGACTGTTTCTATAAAAACAGCACAACCGCAACAAGCACAAATAGTGACTGCTTCAGTGACTGCGGCTATTAATAGTCTCAAAAAAGATGTGCCAGCATTACATGGTGTCATAGGGACCGTCACAATTGGACCGCCAGCTACCGATACTACAGCGCCACTTTCTCTAAATACGAGTTCAATTATTGCTTTCGGGCTTTCAATAAAAGAGAAGGTAGATGTGTTTCGTATTGCTCAGGCAAAACACTTTGCCATTGTTCGAGATGATGCACGACAAAAACTTGGCTTGCCATCAGCGCCCTCTGTAACAGATGTTCTTATGCCAAAAGCTCCTTCTGCTCCTGGAACATTCACTAGTGAGGAGGCGGCAAGTGGTATAAAAATTTATAAAGCTGACAACCCTCTGGAGTACCCACGCCTTGTTGGTGCAACTGCGCTTGCTGCTTTTTTTGGACAGGCAATGTTATTTTATATTGTGATTGTCATTGTGTTCTTTTTTGTCCTCCGATTCCTCTATAGAATGTTTATCTAAGCTCTAAGATAGGTCTGCGTGGTACAATGGGCGTATGGTTAAAGCGCTTATTGCTATTTTAGTATTATGTGTTGCAGTTTTGTACGCGCCCTTCTGGGTACAAATCAGTCTTTTTCTTATTGCGATACTATTTTCCCCTTATAAGTGGATTTTTTTACTCCCTGCGCTTCTCGCAGATGCATGGTACTCGCCTGTACGGAATTTTGCGCCCGCAAATAACAAAACACTCTTGTTGGTGGTGGGCGTGCTGCTAATGTATACACTTATTATACGCATGACTCGTATACGAGAACGCTATGGTTTGGAAACGCACTAAGAAAAAAATTCACACACATGAGTTGTATCCTGACGAGATCCTTCTAGATACAAAAAACCTTCCTTCTTTTGATAAACAGCAATTTGAAGGGCAACTTGAGCGTCCCATCGCAAAGCGACCGTTGCTGTTTCTTTTTGGCGTGATGGTGCTAACAGCACTGTACTTTATTGGGGTATTAAGCAAAGTACAAATAGCACAGCATGATTTCTACCAGACAAAAAGTGAGCAAAATAGTCTTGATCATATACCGCTTTTTGCTGATAGGGGAATTATTTATGATCGCAATGGTGTTGAACTTGTCTCCAATACAGCAGATACTACTGTTGGTCTTACCCGGCGTCTTTATACTACTGAGCACGGATTTGCTAATCTTCTTGGGTATGTCTCATATCCTGCAAAAGATGAAAAAGGAATTTTTTGGCAAGAACGAACGATTGGAAAAGATGGAATTGAGAAAGAGTTTGATGCTCGTCTTGCAGGAAGTAATGGAACACAACTTATCGAAACAAATGTTGCGGGGGAGGTGGTTTCTGGCGGTGTCGTACAGTTTCCTGTCCAAGGAGATAACATAGAGCTTGCAGTTGATGCTCGTATTCAAGGAGTGTTGTATGAGGGCATCCGATCTCTTGCAGAACGTTCTGGGTATGTGGGTGGTACTGGTATTGTAATGGATATTTATACAGGAGAGTTGTATGCACTTACGAGCTTCCCAGAGTACAACAGTGATATCCTTTCTCGCGGTGAAGACACGCTCACTATAAATCACTACCTTAAGAGCCCAGCGAAACCTTTACTCAATCGCGCGCTTGATGGCGTGTACACACCTGGGTCTATCGTAAAACCGTTTCTTGCAACAGCAGCGCTTCAAGAGGGAATTATCACACCATCCAAAATCATCTTTAGTGATGGAGCTTTAGAAATCCCTAATCCATATAACCCGAAACTTACAAGTGTTTTTAAGGATAACAAAGCGCACGGCGCAGTAGATATGCGCAAAGCACTTGCGGTTTCTTCAAATATTTATTTTTATCAGATAGCAGGAGGGTTTGGAAGTCAACGAGGGCTTGGTATTGCAAATATTGAAAAATATACACGAATGTTTGGGATAGGTGAGAAAACAGGTGTTGATTTGAGTGGGGAGCGTCAAGGGAATATCCCAAGTGTCGCATGGAAAGCAAAAAGATTTCCAGGGGATCCTTGGCGTATCGGTGATACGTACAACACCTCTATCGGACAGTATGGGTTTCAGGTAACTCCTATACAAATGGTTCGTGCGGTTGCCGCACTTGCTGCAAAAGGGAAACTACAAACACCTACAATTGTAAAAACTACTATTGCGGAGCATCCAGGAAACCCTTTGCCACTTCGCAGTGATGTGTATGGTCCTGTTCATGAAGGAATGCGAATGAGTGTAACTGAGGGAAGCACAAAAGCACTCGATACGGACGCACTTCACGTTGCTGCAAAATCTGGAACGGCACAAATCAAAAACAATACTCGAGTGAACTCTTGGGTTATAGGTTTTTTCCCTTATGAGAACCCAAAGTTTGCCTTTACTGTACTAATGGAAGACGGTCCTAAGGTGTCTTCTGGTGCAGTGCACGCATTTCGCCCTGTGGTTGATTTCTTTATAGCCCACCCAGAGCTATTGTCTACAGAGTAAAAAAACGGTATAGTAGCCCTCATATATACCTATGACACGAGAAAGAATTACGAAAGAAAATAAAGCAGCACTTGAGGCAGAACTTAAGGAGCTATCAGGGCCTCGCCGAAAAGAAATTGTAGCTGCTATCGAATACGCAAAATCACTCGGTGATCTTTCTGAAAACGCTGAATACCATACTGCACGTGAGGATCAAGGAAAGTTGGAGCATCGTATTCACCAAATTGAATATATTTTAAAACACGCGGAGGTTGTAGAACGAGACAGTACAGAGAGTATCGACATAGGTGCTGTCGTTGTCGTTAAAAAAGAAGGAGAAACCAATACACGTACTTTTGAGATTGTAGGTTCTGAAGAAACCGATATGCTCTCAGGAAAAATTTCTTATAAATCACCTATCGGGCTCGCACTTCACGGGAAAAAGAAAGGGGATGTTGCGACAGTCCACACCCCTAAAGGAGAGATCTCTTATACTATTGTTTCGGTACAGTAGTTTCAATACACTTTTTTCCTTCTTTAAACAAAAGCCTTTTTGTTGTCCCGATTATCATATACACGACGAATACCCCTGCAATAATAAGAACGATATCTTTAACGATATGTACATCTTCTACAATAAGTTGCACTCGTCGGTGGAAATATTTTCCGAGAAGAACATACAGTGGTACATACACTATGAGTGCAAGAAGGTCATAAGTAACGTATTTTTTGAGAGGGACCCCTAGTTGTCCTGCAAAAAAAGGACCAATAAACCGAAGTTGTACCAAAAAACGAGAGATAAATATAACTTTCGTTATATGTACCCTGATCCAAGAATTCTTGGCAGGGGTTATTTTTTTTGAAAAAAACCGCTCATAAATCCTGATAATAAAGTGACTGCCTTTTTTTGAGAGGGTATAGACAACGATGTCACTAAGAAGTAGTCCTGCAATGATAAGTGGAAGAACGATGAAAAGATTGACTGCGCCTGTTCCTGCAAGGTAACCAAAAATAAGCAATACGATTTCTTCTGGGACAGGAATAACCACATTTGAAAGGAAAGCGACAATTAAAATCCCTCCATATGATAGAGCGCCGAGTTCTCCGATGAGCTGTTGTGTCTCCATAGCCACGACTAAGGTAAGTATACCTTTTTAAGGTCAGTTTTCCACAGTGGTACTGTTTGCAGGAGGAGGGTATTGTGGGGTAAAATGGTATCAAGTGGGAATGAGTGGGATATAACATTTTAAGAGAGAAAATGTTCCCTTGAGAAAATATGCTAATCGGCGAATTCAAACACACAATTGATGAGAAAAACAGAGTATCGTTTCCAATAAAATTTCGAAAAGAGATGGGGAAGACGGTTATTGTTACTCCTGGACTTGATAAGTGTTTGTTTGTCTTCACTACCAAAGAATGGGCTCGAATTGCAGAGCGTCTTGCTGAAAGCTCAATGCTGCAAGCTGACAATCGTAGTTTTAACCGGTACCTTCTTGGAGGTGCAACTGAAGTTGGTGTAGATCCACAAGGGCGTATCCTTATTCCTGACTTCCTCAAAGACAGGGCGGGGCTTGCGAATAAGGTCGCCATTGTGGGTGTGCACACACGAGTTGAACTCTGGGAAGAAAACACATGGGATAGCTACAAGAAGTCGGTTGAGGCACAGGCTGATCAGCTCGCCGAAAAACTCGGTGGGGTAGGAGTGCTGTAATCATGCATATACCAGTTCTTTTACACGAATCAATCGCTGCACTTGCACTCACTGAAGGAGATGTCGTTGTTGACGGCACTTTTGGAGGAGGAGGGCACAGTGCGGTACTTTACGCCAATCCTGTAGTACAAAAGCTCATCTGTGTTGATCTTGACGAAGAAGCTCAAGAACGTTTTAAAGTACTTTTTGGTACAGACACACGAGCAACGTTTGTTCATGATAACTATAAAAACGCCGCAGCAATAATGGCTACAGCAAACGTAGCAACTGTACACAAAGTGTTGCTCGATCTAGGAACAAGCTCTTTTCAGTTGGATAACGATACGCGCGGGTTTTCATTTAGAAGTGATACACCGCTTCGTATGACGTTTTCTGCAGAAGGGTCGCACACAGGATTTACTGCCTATGACATTGTGAACACTTGGGAAGAGACTTCGATTGCAGATATTATTTTTTATTATGGTGAGGAGCGTTTTGCCAAAAGAATTGCTCGCGCGATCGTCAGCGCACGAGCAGAGGGCGTTATTACTACTTCTGGGGCACTTGCGCAACTCATAGAAAAGGTACTTCCTCGAAGGGGGAAACTACACCCCGCAACAAAAACCTTCCAGGCACTGCGTATCGCAGTAAACGATGAACTCACAACAGTACGTGAAGCACTTGATGCGTGGTGGGCAGTTGTCCCTTCTCAAGGGAGAATTGCTGTCATTACTTTTCATAGTTTAGAAGACAGAGTTGTGAAGCTCTGGATGAAAGCTCAAGACAAAGGACGCGTTATCACAAAAAAACCAATAGTTCCAGAGGATGCTGAACTTCGCAACAACCCAAGGAGTCGCAGCGCAAAATTACGAGTAATAGAAAAAGAGTAAGTGATATGATGACCCAGATTAAAAATAAAATACAGAATTTTAATGAGTACGCACTACTTCTTCGCCGAGCCACACGCTATACTTGGGCGCTCTGTGGAGTGTTTTTTGGGTTGTATTTGTATTTTGTGGGTGCCATCACTTTTTCTGTTATTGAGCGACAGGGGCTTGAGGAGTCTACGAAAACACTTATTTCCGATATTAGCACTGAGGAGTTGCACTATCTTGAAAAGGAGAAATCTCTTACAAAAGAATATGCATACGGGATGGGTCTTGTAGACGCTCCTGCTATCTCTTTTACTACACAACAACACTCAGTTGCTTGGAATGGAACCAAATAAAATACATCGACGACGTATTCGTGTCCTGATTGGCGCCATCGTAGTGATAGGCGTCGTTATCATTGGAAGACTTTTTTCTTTACAGATTATTCATAAAGAAGACTATACAGAACGTGCGGAGCGACAATATATCACTCCATCAAATACCTCATTTGATAGAGGAACTATTTTTTTTACAAAAAAAGATGGCAGCACTATGGCAGCGGCGACCATCGCCAAGGGGTATAAAGTAGCGATTACTCCTCGTCTTATTACGAACCCTGAAGAAACTTTTTCTGCACTAAATACTATTGTGCCGCTTGATCATGATTCTTTTATAGAAAAAGCAAATAAGAAAGCAGATCCGTATGAAGAAGTGGCAGAGCGATTGGATAGGATACAAGCAGATGCAATAACCGCTTTGAAACTTCCTGGAGTTACCCTCTATCCTCAAAAGTGGCGCCTTTACCCTGGAGAAGAACTTGCTGCACAGGCAATAGGCTTTGTCTCTTATAAGGGGGATGATCTTGTGGGGAGATACGGACTTGAACGACAGTACAACGATGTACTTGCTCGCGGGTCAGATACGTTTTATGTGAATTTTTTTGCTGAAATATTTGCAAATGTACAGTCAACGCTTTTTGAAAATAAGGCAGTCTCGGGTGATATCGTCAGTACTATAGAGCCTACTGTTCAATCACAACTTGAAACGGTGATAGCAACAGTACAACAACGATGGGGAAGTGATGCTGTAGGTGGAGTCATCATGGATCCTTTTACAGGGGAAATCGTTGCTATGGCACATGTGCCAACGTTTAATCTCAATGAATATAATAAGGTAAAAAATATCAGCACTTACAACAATCCTTTTGCACAAGATGTATACGAAATGGGGTCTATTATCAAACCTATTGTTATGGCAGGAGCACTTGATGTCGGTGCTGTTACTCCCCAGACGACCTATGTTGATGAGGGGTTTGTAAAAGTACAGGATCGTACTTTCTATAACTTTGATAAGAAAGGACGTGGTCGAGTAAGTATGCAAGAAGTACTTAATCAGTCACTTAACACTGGGATGGTGTTTGTGGAACAGAAAATGGGTAAAGATGCATTTAAAGACTATATGCTCAACAAATATCGTCTCGGAGAAAAAACAGGTGTTGATCTTCCAGGAGAAATCAACGGTCTTGTTTCGAGTCTGAAGACACCAAATGATGTGAACTATGCGTCATCTTCTTTTGGGCAGGGGATCGCAACAACACCGATCAATATTGTGCGTGCGTATGCTGCGCTAGCAAATGGTGGAACACTTGTGGTGCCACATCTCATAAAAGAAATACAGAAAGAAAATGGATTAACGAAAACTCTTACGTACCCTTCAACTCCGGGAGTGCTTACAACAGAGACAACGAACACCATCACCAACATGCTTGTGACGGTTGTGGACAAGGGGTATCACCGAGGGCTTCCTCACTACAGTGTAGCGGCAAAAACAGGGACGGCGCAGATGGCTCGCCCGGATGGAGGGGGGTATTATGATGATAGAAATTTCCACTCACTTATAGGGTATTTCCCAGCGTATCAGCCGCGATATGTACTCTACCTTTTTAATAACTTCCCAAAAGGGGCATCATTCTCTTCTCAGACACTTGCTGACCCATTTTTTGAAATGGTACAATTCCTCACAAGCTATTATGAAATAACACCAGACCGATAGCCCTTTTACTACTTTCTGGTACAAAGTCAAAGATATATTTATGGAATTTCAATTCTCAATCAGAAATGCACTTCGCGATGCGTGGACACTATTTAAAACTCACTGGCAGTTTTTTGTAGGTACCACTGCTGTTTTGGTAGTGCTGAACTTTATCGGTGGAGGCCGACACACGCCATGGTGGCTCTCATTGCTTGTCACTATTGCTACACTCATCTGGTCAATAGTACTAATGAAGTACTCTCTTGTTGCTGCTGACGGGAAAGCAGATCTTCTGCATTTCAAAACAATAAAGACGATGCTCCCTTCTGTTCGCCAGGTGCTTATGCTTATCGGTATAGGAATCTTCTCAGGGATTATTGTTCTTGGAGGATTGATACTCTTGGTTATTCCAGGGCTGTATTTTGCTTTTCGTATCGGCTTTGGCAACCTTGCTTACCTTGATCGCGGAGAAGGAATCCGTAAGTCTGTTCGATTTTCTTGGGATATCACCAAGGGGTCACCATTTTGGACAGTTGTGCTTGTTGCGATTGTTTCATTTGCACTCTACCTCATAGGCGCGATAATTTTTGGTGTTGGGCTTCTTGTCACATACCCGATCGCACTTATTCTCGCAGCAAAACTCTACCGCGCTCTTGTTGCATATCATGGAGGGGCTGTGGTGGTGCAACCTGCTGAAATCGTTGCTCCAGAGCATACAGAAGAAGCACATGTTGAAACTCCAGAACACCATCACGAGAGTGATGCATCTGCACAATAAAACTGACTCTATCAAAACAAGGCCCCCGAGAGGGGGTTTTGTTATTGTCCTTTCCTGGTGTATAGTTCGCTCAAATGTATCGTTATGCAGCATAAAGAAATACTGAACGAATTCATCCGAAGAAGAGATCGTCTCATCGTTTTGACAGGGCAGTCTGCTTCAGGAAAACAGACCTTAGGGGAGTACATCCTCGAATGGGGAGAGTTTCTGTATTCTGAAACAGGCGCTCTTTTCAGGGAGACCATCCCGAACATGAGTGAGTGGCACCAAACTCGCCTCAAGGTGAAGAATGACTCTGGTAGTCGTCAGCCGTGGGTAACAGCTACCGCCCTCTGGGCGAAGCGAGTACTCTACGAATACACAGGAGGATCTATCCTTATTGACGGATCTCCTCGAAGTATCGGAGAGTCAGGGGCGATGATTGATTTTTTCAGAGACTATATGGGTCTTGATATCCATGTTTTTGAAATCAAAGTCTCTGATGAAGAGGCAAATCGTCGCATGATTGCACGCAATGATGCGATCCTTGCAAAAGGAGGTACCCCAAGGGAAGATACTGCTACAGCAGCCTCGCGAGAAAAGAAACTCGCTTTCTACCACAGCGATGTGGTGCCTGCTATCAACTTCCTCAAAGACCAAGGGGTCCCCGTGTGCCGACTCAACGGCCACGAGTCCATCAGCCGTGTTCGTGAAGATTTTTTTCAGAGGATAGAATTTATCCTCCAAAAAGAAGACTAAAAATGACTGCCGAAAGGCAGTTTTTTGTTGAAAAAATGAGAGGCTGTGGTAGAGTAGTAATCATTGGCCCTATCGTCTATCGGTTAGGACACATCCTTCTCAAGGATGGAAGCGGAGTTCGATTCTCCGTAGGGTCACCGTTTATGTTTCCTCAAAAAGATTGGGTTAGCCCAAAAATAGAAATAAGAATTACAGAGAACCGTGGTAAGGGAATGTTTGCCGTTGATCCTATCTCAAAAGGCGAAGAGGTTGTTGTTTGGGGTGGAAATTATGTAAACAAAGACCAAGCAGAGAAAGCAAGGGGTGAAGGGAAACTTGTGATGCAGTTTGATGAAGATTTGTTTTCTATCGAAGACAGGGGAGAAAGTGATGCGTATTTTATAAATCACTCTTGCGAACCAAATGTTTGGATGAAAGACGTTTTTATACTTGAGGCAATGAGAGATATCTCTGTAGGTGCAGAACTTACAGCAGATTATGTACTTTGGGAGACAGATGAAAATAAGGTTTCAAAATGGGAATGCGGATGTGGTTCAAAAAAATGTAGGCGCATCATTACAGGAAAAGACTGGAAAATACTCGAACTACAAGAAAAATATCGAGGGCATTTTCTTCCGTTAATCCAAAAAAGAATTGATCACCTAAAATAAAAAACCCACGATTATTCGCAGGCTTTCTGTCTAACAACATCCAGGAAACAGGTGATACTTGCAATATCTTTTCCTTCTTCGGCAAGTTCTTCGTACAGAGAAACAATTTGTTCACAAGGAATCGATACCCCATAGTACTCCTTTATCGAAAAGAATTCAGGAGGATGTGCAATGATTGTAGGATCTAAAACTTTTCCTTTGTAGCTTATGAAGCTATGGTGATCAAGAAAAAACCTTCGATCATACGGAACCAAAGAACTTTTTGCTTCCAAGGAGTATATCCCTGTTACAAAATGGAGCAGACCTCTTTTTTCTGGCATTGCATCAAATAGTTGCAGTGTATACACCAGACTGTTCATGTGACAGGCTAGTTTTTCTATACTGCCGGTAGGTTCCGGGATCTCAGGAGGGTACGTGTCAAACTGTTCTCTGAAAAACACCCCTTTTTCTAAAAGAAATGAAAAGTGTTCGTGACCTTTTTCTTCCTTTATCAATGATTCCCGTAACCATTTTGGGATGCTAATAGGAGTACTTCTTTCTTCGCCTCCTAATACACCGTCTTTCCGATATATCTTTCTCATAAGGGACAACTTTTTAGTTGAAAATACTCACAGGAACAGCTTTTGTCAACCATACTTCTGACAAGACTTTTCGTTGTATACTTTAGTGTATATGAAACGACGATACATGCTTCTGATACTTTTGGTGGTATTTGGACTATTGTTTTGGGCTATTGTTCGAGATAGTGCACAGCGAATTCCTCCTCTTGAGAACAAACAACCTGTTATTGAGGTGCCCGCGCAACAACCTGCACAAAAAGACGATACTATTATAGTTGCTTCGCCACTCCCAGAAGCAACGGTGACAAACCCTATTATCATCAAAGGTCGTGCGCGAGGAAACTGGTTCTTTGAAGCTACAGCACCAGTAGAGGTGGTGAACTGGGACGGGCTTATTGTAGGACAAGGGTATATCAAAGTAGACGATGGGCATGATTGGATGACAACAGAGTATGTACCGTTTACAGGAACGATTTCATACGACAAGACGCAGCTTGGTGCGTACCAGCACGGGTGGATTATCCTCAAAAAAGCAAACGCGAGTGGCGAACCGCAGTTTGATAGCGCATTAGAATTTAAGGTATTTTTTAACTAGTATGATCACAAAAACACAACTCATTGCTTTTATTGTTGCTCTCGGACTTATCGTAGGATTTGTTCTTCTTGGACTTCGTCACACTACTCCCAAGGCAGATATTGCACAACAACAAGCAGAGTGGCCATCTCGTGAAATTGAAAAGGTGGATGTCTCTGATAAAGGAGCGTTTGGGACCATCACTGCCGTATATCCAAAGACTGCGAGTGATTCTATTACGAAATATTTTGATGCATTTGTGCAAGACCAGATCGCACAGTTTAAAAACGATGTTTCTTGGGTAGAGGACCAACAAGATAGCGCCCAAGCAGAAGCGTTGTCATTAGATATCGCATATACCATGTATCAAGGCACCTCTGTACAAACGTATGTTTTTACCGTCGCGAGCTATACTGGAGGAGCACACGGTATGCAGGTGCGTAAAACATTTGCATTCAACAAAGAAGGACAGCTACTCACTATCTCTAATGTATTTAAAAACGGTTTTGACGGACTTCCTGTTTTTGCAAAAGTTGTACAGAAGGCATTACTCAAGCGAGAAGGGGTACAGGCAGATTGGCTCACCGAAGGTGCTAGCCCGATAGAAGAAAACTACAACGCTTTTATCGTCCAAGATGACGGGGTAACAGTACTGTTTGATCCTTATGAAGTAGCTCCGTATGTCTTTGGTCCTATTGATGTCTTTATTCCTGCAAGCGATTTTGGTTCTATAGCAAATCCCGCACTCTTTGCGCTTACTGCAAAACCTACTCGGTAGTTCGTTCGATACTTTGCTCTATGAGTACTGGGTCAAGAGATGGGGTGTTGCCAGAAATGCGAAGCACGTCTTTGTCGACTTTCCGAAGCTCTTTTGAAGAGGTGTTGTAATGATTGATGACAGTTTGGAGTGTCGTCCCTACTTTGTTGTGGTATTCTTCGTGCGTTTTAAGGTGTTTACCGAGCTCTTCGACACGTTTGCGTATCTCTTTCGCTGATTCTTCTATCTGTAGTGCCTTAAGCCCCTGGAGTACCGTTTGGAGATATGCCAAAAAAGAGGTAGGGGAAACGATGATGACGCGGTATTTCGATGCTGCGCGCTGGATGAGGTTCTCAGTTTCTTCAGTGACCGCCCCAACTTTGTTGACGAGCAGATCATAATAAATAGCTTCGTGGGGGATAAACATAAACGCAAAATCCATAGTGCTTTGTTCTGGTTGTATATACTTTGCTGTTTCAGTGATACGTTCTTTGAGGTCGTTAACAAACTGCTTTTCCAAACGCTCTTTTAGCTCAGGGTCACGTGCTTCGGTGAGGCGGTTGTAGTTTTCAAGAGAAAACTTTGAATCAATAGGAATGATTTTGTCTTTTACTCGAACAATAGCGTCGACGATAACACCGTTTGGGAAAGCGTATTGCATTTCATAACTTCCTGCAGGAAGGACGTTTTTTAGAAGGGTTTCAAGGTAATATTCACCGAGGATACCTCGTTGTTTTGGGTTTTTCAGTATGTCCTGCAGCTGCTGGAGCTCTTCAGCAAACGAGACCACTTGTTTGTTAGTCTCATCAAGGCGAGTAAGCTTCTCAGTGATGTCTCCAATAATGCGAGAGGATTGTGATGATTGAAACTGTAAAGATTCTTTGAGTGAGCGTTCGTTTTCACCGAGTTTTTGATCAACGGTACGTTGAAGGTCGTTGATTTGTTGAAGAAGAAGTTGAAAGCCGGTATTTTGGTCCGTTCCTGCTGACTCATTTTTTCTCTTTGCGAGGAGAAGGTACACAAAAAGTGCCCCAATAATAAGTCCTACAACGGTGTAAATAATCTGCATATGTTGCTAGTGTACCACGTAGCCCTCTAGAGGATATTGAGGCTTTTTTTGATGGTATAAATCCAGTCTTCTTCTCCTACAGGATTTTTGAGTTTTTCGGTAAGTAACCAGGACAGATACCCTGGGTCTATTTTTGCTACCTCTTCAACACGCATTCCTTTGTGTTTTCCAAAAGTGAACTCTCGCATAAAGAGTGGCTCGCTACTGATGCGCATCATTTCTTGTAGTGCTGCGTCTTTTGTTTTTCCTTCATTTTCTATACGAGCAAGAAGATACTCAAAGAGTTTTTCAAGGACGAGTACGTCGGCAAACGCATCATGTGCCGGGACGTCGAGTTCCATGTTGAGCGCGTAGCGGAGGTATTGGAGTTTGTGTTGTTTGAACTCACCATGCCCATCAAGTGCGTGCACTGTCTTGTAGGTGCAAATGACATTTGTTGGGGTGATTCCTTCTGCTATCAGCATTGCTACGTCAAAAGCTGCGTTGTGGGCAACAACAATAGTCTCTGGACTTTCAAACAGTGTTTTTATTTCTTCATATCGTGGGGATTCTTGAAAAAGCGGTTTTTTGTCAACCATTTTGTTTGAGATATGGTGTACTGCACTTGCTTCAAAAGGGATAGGCATCGGCGGCTTGAAAAGTTCGTTGAGAAGCGGAGTTGGGTTGCCGTGCTCCTTGATGGCAAGTTGGCAGATACGGTCTTCATGAGTATTTCCAGTAGTTTCAGTGTCGAAAAAGTATATTTTCATGCACACAGTGTAGCACGTCGGTGGTACTGTTTTTAGGCACCTCTGTGGTGGTATACTTGTAGACACTATGGCATCAATACAACAAACAGTCAGAGACCAGCTCAAATCTGCTATGAAAGATAAAGATCAGGTTGCACTCGATACACTCAGGGGGGTGATTGCAGGCTTTACCAACGAACTTGTCGCGCTTGGAAAAAGTCCTCAAGAGGAAATCGCTGATGTAGATGCACTCAAAGTGGTTGGTCGTCTGGTCAAACAACGGAAGGATTCTATTGCACAGTTTACGAGTGCAGGACGAGCAGACCTTGTTGCCGGTGAGCAGGCACAGCTCTATATACTTGAACAATTTCTTCCAGAACAATTCTCTGAAGAAAAGATCCGTGCTATTGCGGTGGTAAAGCAGACAGAGCTCGGACATACTGACAAAGCAAAGCTTGGGGTACTGGTAGGCGCGGTCATGAAAGAGGTGGGGTCCCAAGCAGATGGCGCTGTTGTCAAAAAGGTGGTTGAGTCCTTGTTCGCATAAGGTATACTAAACGCAATGATTTTACTTCGCTGGTTTATCACAACACTCGCAATATTTGCACTGCCATATTTTGTGCACGGTATCGCAGTCAATAGCATCTTAACTGCAATTATCGTTGCAGCGTGTCTCGCGTTTCTCAACATGGTAGTAAAGCCGGTTATCACTATTTTGACACTTCCAATCAACATCCTCACCCTCGGACTCTTTTCTCTCGTTATCAATGGTGCATTCTTTTGGTTTGTAGCGCAAATCATACAAGGATTTTCAGTGACCGGATTTAAAGCAGCAATCATTGGCGCGCTTGTCATCACCATTATCAACTGGATTATCGGAAAGTTTATTCATCATGACTAGTGATAAAGGTACTTTTAGAGAATCATTCTACGCTCTGGTAGAACGCGCTGATTCGATTGTAATCACTGCGCACATTTCTCCAGATGATGATGCTATCGCAAGTGTTTTGTCCCTCAAAACTATACTCAATAATAAATATCCTGAAAAAAATATTCAGTGCATCTATAGTGGGGAGCCGATCAACAGGTACGCCAACTTTGTTGGGTATGAAGCTATTGTCTTTGTTGCAGATATGGATCGTGCGCTTGTGGGAACAGATCTTTTGATAGTATGTGACGTAGGAACCTATGCTCGTATTGGAATCAAGGATACTGAAACACTTTCTCATATAAAAAACAAAGTAGCGATAGACCACCACGCCTCACCACCAGACGCGTTCGATCTTTCTTGTATTGATAGTACGTATTCTTCAAATAGCGAACTAATCTATGATATTTTTTCTGAAGATCTTGAGCTTACAAAATCGCTCGCAGAACTCTTCCTGCTTGGCATTTTAGGAGATACTGGGAACCTCGTACACATATCAGCGAGCCAATCTGCTGTCTTTATAAAAATGAAGCGCCTTATAGAAGTCGCTGATATTCGTGTTGATGAATTTTTGTCACGATTTCGTACGATTCCCAAAAAGGTTATTCCACTTATACAAGAACTCGTCCACAATACTGTTTTTGTTGACGCTACACGCTGGCCGCCGTTTCAGTACGCATATATCACGAGGTCTTTTTTTGATGCACATCAATATAGTGATGAAGAGATTAGTGCTGCAGCCCATATATACCTTAGTCAGTATCTTCCTCGCGTTGAAGGTTATGGTTGGGGATTTGTAGTGACTCCTCGGGGAGATGCTTCATGCCGCATGTCGAGTCGATCTATTCCCAAGAGTGTTAACGTACGAGTGCTCCATGAGCAGCTTGCTATCGGAGGCGGTCACAACAGAGCGGCGGGAGGATTTATCGCTGAAGATGATCCTGTCCACTGGATTCAACAAGTGCAAACGTGGATGGAAACACACGAACCGACTCTTGACTAACTTGTTTTTAAGTGTTTTTTGTGATATACTAAAAGATAGTATGGCATTTCTCGATGAAATAAAAATCAGTGTACAAGCAGGAAAAGGAGGCGACGGGGTTGTCAGGTGGCGTCGTGAAAAATTTATCCCAAAAGGAGGACCGAATGGTGGGGACGGTGGCCGAGGAGGTGATGTCTCAATCCGTGCAGTACGTTCTCTTCGTGTGCTCGACCAATATAGAGCAAAAAAAGAATTTTTTGCCCAAGACGGTGAACCAGGAGGAAGCCGTAGTTTTAAAGGGGCTGATGGCGCTGCTATTTGTATAGATTTTCCTGTGGGGTCAAAAGTGACTAATGTTACTACTGGTGAAGTGTGGGAGCTTACTAAGGAAGGACAAGAGATCAAGATACTTCGTGGTGGCGCAGGTGGCTATGGTAATGAACACTTCAAAAGCTCTACCAATCAAACACCGAAAGAATGGACTCCAGGAAAAGTAGGTGAGAAAGCAGAACTCCATATCGAAGTTTCGCTCATTGCAGATGTCGGACTTGTCGGTTTTCCAAATGCAGGGAAATCGTCACTTTTAAATGCACTTACTAAGGCTCGCGCAAAAGTAGGAGACTATCCATTTACCACACTTGATCCTAATCTTGGAGATCTTTACGGGTATATTATTGCAGATATTCCGGGACTCATTGAGGGAGCGAGTGAAGGAAAGGGGCTTGGGTATACGTTCTTGCGACATATTCAAAAGACAAAGCTCCTTGTGCACCTTGTCTCGCTTGAACAGTCCCAACCACTCCAGGCTTACGAGACTATTCGTACTGAGCTTGAAAAATACGGCAACGGTCTTGTTGAGAAACCAGAAGTGGTGCTTCTCACTAAAACAGATGTTGTTGATGAGCAGATTTGTAGTGCTGTGAAGAAAAAATTTGAAGCAAAAGGGATGCAAGTCTTTTCAGTGACGCTTTTTGATGATGCGTCAGTCAAAGAATTCCAAGACACACTGGTAAATATTTTGAAGACTGCTTTCTAGTCTCCAAAATCTTGTCTTAACACGGGCTTCCTGTATACTCTGTGCATGTCAAAACAGTACTACGCTACTATTGGTCTCGAAATACACGCTGAGCTAAAAACAGCGTCAAAAATGTTCTGTGGATGTAAAAATGATCCCAACGAAGAAAAGCAAAACACTAACATTTGCCCCATCTGTATGGGACACCCCGGGACACTTCCTGTACCAAACAAAAAAGCAATTGAACACGTAATCAAAGTAGGGCTCGCGCTTGGATCAACTATCGCAAACTTTACAGAGTTTGATCGCAAAAACTATTTTTATCCTGATATCCCAAAAGGCTATCAGATTTCTCAGTACAAGTATCCTATTGTCTCAGGAGGTGTACTCAACGATGTTGCGATTACCCGTATTCATCTTGAAGAAGATACAGGGCTTTCAAAGCATGACAGAGGAGCATATACGCTTGTCGATTTCAACCGTGCAGGGGTGCCACTTATGGAGCTTGTGACAGAACCAGTGATTCACAGCGCACAACAAGCAGGAAACTTTGCTCGCGAGTTGCAACTTTTACTACGAACACTTGGTGTCTCTGATGCAAACATGGAAAAAGGGGAAATGCGTGTAGAACCAAATATTTCTCTTTCGCCAGATCCAGAGAAGTGGGGAACAAAAGTAGAGGTAAAAAACCTCAACTCATTTAAGGCAGTAGAGAAGGCTATCGAATACGAGCTCGCACGAATGCAGGCACTCTACGAAGCGGGAAGACAAGATGAGATAGTTCAGGAAACTCGTGGATGGGATGAAAACAAACAGACGACTTTTTCGCAGCGTTCAAAAGAAAATGCTCAAGACTATCGGTATTTTCCAGATCCAGATATTCCAAAATTTATGTTAAATGAGCTTTTTGATATGGAGGTACTCAAGGCATCCCTTCCAGAACTTCCTTGGAAAAAGCGTGAGCGATATAGTGCTTCGTATGGGCTATCAAAAGATGTTATCGATTTTTTAGTGACAGAGAAGGTCGTTGCTGACTATTTTGAAGCAGTAGTACAAGTGGTTGGACAACAGAATGCACAGCTTGTTGCTAACTATCTCGTCACCGATCTTTTGGGAGTGATGAAAAAAGATGCATCGCTTTCATATCCAAGTGTCGCTCATTTTGCCGCACTCATACAGTTGCTTTCAGAAAACAAAATCACTTCTCGTGGTGCAAAAGATATCATCAGTATGATTGCAAAAGAAGATGCTGATCCTGTAGTACTTGCAGAGCAACAAGGGCTTATGCAACAAAACGATCCAGAAGCGCTTCGATCTGTTGCACGAACAATCATTGCTGCAAATGAAAAACTCGTTGCAGACTATCGCGCTGGAAAAGAGGCCGTTTTACAAGCGTTTGTTGGGCTTATGATGAAGGAGACTAAAGGAGCAGCAAATCCTGCCACCGCACTTACGCTTTTCAAAGAGGAGCTTGCACGCTAAGTCTCGACACTGCTGCAAAAGAAGCGATATACTGGTTGTATAGTTATGGGGATATTTTTAACACTCAGAAAAATCACTATTGTTATTTTTGTTGCGTATACAGCAATGTTTGCTGCTACGGCAGTACACCTTTATCATATGGCAGAACATGGAATGCACGCAGGGGAACATTGCGTGTTTGTTTTTGACGATATTTCTCTATGTGCTAAACAGGCAGTTCGTAACCTTGCTACTCCAACAATCCTCTCTGAAGAACAGTTTTTTAATCTTCCTATTACTTATGGAGTATTGGTTGCTGTCATAGTGCTCTTATTGCTACAGCAGAGAGTTTCTTATGTAGAGAGGTATAGGCTCCCTCCTCTTTTATATAGTGTGCTTTTTCCTTCTGGCATTCTTCATCCTAAAGCGCCATAGTACGTATTTTCCTATTTTATTAAGTACGTATAACTATTCTTAACTATCATTATGACAATGACACATTATATGGAGCTTTTGGCTACCAATCAGCCATGGAACTTACTTCTCTTTATGGCAGTCCCGGTAATTCTTGCAGAAACCGTCGCTGTTTCTGAGTTGTACATCCTTTTTACAAGAAATATGCAAGGCACTATTGCTAAAATAAATAGATGGGCAGGAACCGCTGGAGGAGTGTATTTCTTTGGTGTTTTTATCTACCTTATTAGAAATGCAGTTATTCCTTTGACACAAACAGGATCATGGAGAGGGGGAGCTGATGTTATAGCGGTGGGTGCCTACCTTTTGGGTGTCATACCACTCGGTGCTATTGCACTACTTGATCTTGGGATTCTTGCAAAAGGAAAGTCTGCAGAAGAAAAATTGAAACTTCACGCTCTTTTTGTAGGCATCTTCTTGGTAACAGCGCATATTGCAATGATTTTTGGTATGATAAATCCAGAGGTCTTTGGGTATACACAAGCTCACGAGATGAGTATGTAATTAGATAAATAACAAAAACACTAGTATGAATAAAAACATTGGTTTCTCGATTCTTATTTTCGCAACAGGTATTTTTGCTGGATGGTTATTTTGGGGGAGTAGCACCATCGTTCGACCTATGGCAGGTAGTCATGTGATGTCGGACGGTTCTATGATGATGGATGAAAACCATCAAATGTCCACCACTATGACCATGCACAGTATGATGCAAAGTATGACAGCGGGGCTTACAGGCAAAACAGGAAACGACTTTGATGCGGCTTTCTTGGAGGAAATGATCCCGCACCATCAAGGTGCCGTAGAAATGGCACGAATGGTACTTGTGACATCAAAGCGTCCTGAACTCATCACGCTTGCAAACGACATCATCGCTGCTCAACAAAAGGAAATAAACATGATGCGCGGGTGGCAAAAAGAATGGTTTGGTATACAACCAGAATAAACAACACCACATATCGTATAAAAAAGCCAGAGTTCCTGGCTTTTTTATTTGGTATACTTATTGCATTATGGATAAAAAGATTCGTGTAGCTATTAATGGTTTTGGTCGTATTGGAAGAGCAGTACTTAAGGTTGCGTGGGAGCATCCTGAACTTGAGGTGGTGGCAGTAAACGACCTTGGGTCTCTTGAATCACTCACGTATCTCCTTAAGTATGACACCGTGTACAAGCGCTGGAACCATGACGTGAAGCATGACGGAAAAGACATATGGATTGATGGGGCACAGGTACATTTTGTATCAGAAAAAGATACCACGAAACTTCCGTGGAAAGACCTCGATATTGATGTTGTTGTTGAGTCTACTGGGCTCTTTACAGCATTTGAAAAAGCAAAGTTCCATCTTGATTGTGGCGCAAAAAAGGTTGTGATTTCAGCGCCATCAAAAGGAGACGGGTCATTCCCAGGAGAAACAATACTCCTCGGAGTCAATGAAGAAAAGTTCGGTACATGCGATATTACTTCGAATGCATCATGCACAACCAACGCTTCGAGTCCTCTTATTGCGATTCTCGACGAAGCACTTGGTATTGATAAGGCTATTTTGAATACCGTACATGGGTATACTGCATCCCAGGCACTTGTGGATGGTCCGAGCAAGAAGGATCTCCGCGAAGGTCGTGCTGCTGCGCAAAACATTGTTCCGTCATCTACAGGTGCTGCGATTGCGGTGACAAAGGCGTTCCCAAAACTAGAAGGTCTCTTTGATGGTATTTCTATCCGTGTACCGGTGCCAGCGGGATCTATCGTCGATGTGACGTTTATTGCAAAAAAAGAAACAACAAAAGAAGAAGTAAATGACATTCTTAAAAAAGCAGCGCTTGATCCACGATGGACAAAGATTTTTGCGGTGACAGACGAACCTCTCGTCTCAAGTGATATTCTCGGTAATAGTCACGCTTCTATCGCAGATCTTGAAATGACTCGAGTCGTAGGGGGGACTCTTGTAAAGGTGCTCGGGTGGTATGACAACGAAATGGGGTACACGCACACACTTGTTGACCATGTGATTAAAACAGGGAAAACGATATAATACCTAGACTATGAAGATACATCTTGCAACTGATCATGCTGGATATGAGCATAAAGAAACACTTAAGGCACATCTCCTTGAACAAGGGCATGAGGTAGTAGATCACGGAGCACTTTCTATCGACGAGAACGATGATTACCCGGATTTCGTTACTCCGTGTGCTCATGCGGTAGCTGCCGATACAAATGCTTTTGGTATTGTTTTTGGAGGGTCTGGACAAGGTGAAGCGATGTGCGCAAATCGCATTCGAGGTGTTCGCGCGGTAGTGTACTACGGAGGTCCTACTGATATTTTGACATACTCTCGAGAACACAATAACGCAAATATACTTTCTCTCGGCGCGCGCTTTATCCCAATGGAAGAGGTTGCAATACATGCAGATATGTGGCTTCAGACAGGATTTTCTGGAGCAGATCGGCATACACGTCGACTTAATAAGTTTTAAAATACATACACTGCAATGATTGAAATAATCCCAGCGGTATTACCGCAGACCTATGCTGATATTGAAAAAGCAGTAACCGCTGTCCATGCTATCGCACCAACAATACAGATTGATTTTTGTGATGGAAAATATGTGCAGAGCAAGACATGGTGGTTCAATGGAAAAGACGTCGCACGAAAAGATGCGATTCTTTCCGAACAAGAAGGACTTCCGTTTTGGGACAGTACTAACTATGAGTTTGATCTTATGATTGAAGATCCCCTCACACATATTGATACTTTTATTGCGCTTGGTCCATCAAAAATTATTTTTCATAAAAAGTCACTTTCTGTAGAAGCACTTCTTCAGTATTTTGAAACACTTCCCGAGGTAACACGGCAAGTGATCTCTTTTGGTATTGCATTACAACTTGATGATGACCCAAAGGAAATAGCACCGCTAGTACCGTATCTTCGTCGCATTCAGTGTATGGGGATAGAACATATTGGTTCTCAAGGGCAGCCTTTTACTGATAAAGCAGTGTCGATGGTAAAGGCCCTCCATGACCTCTATGGTGATAAGGTGCGTATTAGTGTTGATGGTGGCGTGAATGAATCAAATATCCCTGCACTTGTTGCTGCTGGTGCACGGCGACTTGTTGTTGGCTCTGCTATATTCCAAAGTGTTGATCCTCACGGTACAATAGAAGCGTTACAAGCACTTGCAAATAATTAATACATGAAAGCATTTGGTACATACACCACGCGAGAACTTGCACTCAAAGCAAATGAGATACGAGAGAGTGTTATTACTATGCTTGTTGCTGCAGGAAGTGGGCATACCGCAGGCCCCCTGGGTATGGCAGATGTATTTACTGCACTCTATTTTGACCTTCTGCGTCATAATCCAAAAGACCCTACATGGGAAGAGAGAGATCGACTTATCCTCTCAAATGGGCATATTTGTCCCATACTCTATGCAACAATGGCACACGCTGGGTATTTTCCTGTAGAAGAGCTTGAGACACTGCGAAAATTTGGTTCAAAACTTCAAGGGCATCCTCATAGAGAATTTCTCCCTTCGCTTGAGAATTCTTCTGGACCACTTGGTAGTGGACTTTCACAGATAGTAGGTATGGCACTTGCTGATCGTATCGATAATGGAGTGACAACTCAAAAATATTTTTACTGTCTTCTGGGCGATGGAGAGCTCAATGAAGGGAACAACTGGGAAGCCGTCATGCTCGCAGGAAAAGAGCGTCTTCGTAATGTCATAGCTATCGTTGACCGCAATAACATTCAAATCGACGGCTATACCGAAGATGTGATGCCACTCGATAGTCTCACCGCAAAATGGGAAGCATTTAACTGGCATGTACAAGAGATAGATGGACACAATATAGAAGCGATCGTTGATGCAATACACAAAGCAAAAGCTATCTTTGAAAAACCGTCAGTCATCATTGCGCGGACTATCCCTGGAAAAGGCGTGCGAGAATTTGAACGAAAGTTTGAGTGGCATGGCAAGGCACCAAACAAAGAGGAAGCGAATATGGCACTCAAAGAGCTCCGCACATTAGGAGGGAAAATTAAAAGTGAGCATCAATAACATGAAAAGATTTTTTGGCTCATTGCTACACATAATTTCACTACTAGCGATAATTTTATCTCTGATAGTTATTTTAAATATTTCAAAAAGATTAATAGAACCTTGTCCTTCTAGCCGGAGCAAATCACCAGCCAAGGCTTTGTGTAACTATGAACTAGTAGATAGGTCTAAATGGGTTTCAGAAAAACCAGAATGGATAGTAACAACAAATTTTAAAGGTGCTTTCGAAGTATTAATTTGTACAGGTCTAGTCGCTTTCGTTACTTATAAGTTTGGTAAGAGGCTCAAAAAATAATATGAAAATAAAACCAGGCATTTACAAACACTCAAAGACAGGGAATCAATACAAAGTGCATTTTGTAGCGAAACATTCTGAAACCTTTGAGGACCTAGTAGTATATGAGTGTTTGTATGAAAACGAGAGATCAAAATTTTGGGTTCGCCCAGCGCATATGTTTAATGAGGTAGTAGTATTAAACGGTGAAGAACTTCCACGTTTTCAGTTTGTGGGCGATAATTAATCTATGCTTACTCCTGATTTAAAACTTAATACAAAAATATTTAACGATGACGTTGAACAGATACCAATCCGAAAGGGGTTTGGTGAAGGCTTAGCACAAGCGGGGGAAACAAACAAAAACATTGTTGCGCTCTCGGCAGACCTCACGGAGAGCACCCAGATGCATTTCTTTAAAGAAAAATTCCCTGAGCGTTTTGTAGAGATCGGTGTTGCAGAGCAAAATCTGGCAACGGTTGCCAGTGGTATGGCGGCAATGGGGAAGTACCCGTTCTTCTCTTCAT
>CAZNZN010000003.1:37985-51775 GCA_964577515.1 uncultured Candidatus Saccharibacteria bacterium
GCAACGGTTGCCAGTGGTATGGCGGCAATGGGGAAGTACCCGTTCTTCTCTTCATACGCAATGTTTAGCCCTGGTCGCAACTGGGAGCAGATACGTACGACGCTCGCATACAACGACCGTGCTGCGGTGATTGTAGGGAGTCATGCAGGGGTGTCTGTGGGTCCTGACGGCGGGACGCACCAGGCGATAGAGGATATTGCGCTCATGCGGGTTGTGCCGCGCATGATGGTACTATCGCCTTGTGATGCCCTCCAGGCAAAGAAAATGACCCTAGCACTTGCCGAGACCCCAAAGCTTGCATACCTACGGCTTGCTCGAGAAAAGACGCCTATCATCACCACAGAAGCCACGCCATTTGAACTTGGGAAAGGACAAGTACTGTATCGGCCAGAAGGTCTTGCCCATGTCGCAATCATTGCAACAGGTGCACTTGTTGCCTATGCACTTCGTACGGCGAAAGATTTGGAGAAAAAAAATATTAAAGCACTTGTTGTGAATATCCACACTATTAAACCACTTGATACGGATTTGATTGTTCGTGTCGCTCGTGAAGCAAAAGCGGTGGTCACAGTAGAGGAACATCAAATAGTAGGAGGGCTTGGAGGTGCTATTGCTGAATGCTTAGTTCAACATGTCCCTACTCCTATAGAGTTTGTGGGTGTACATGACCAGTTTGGACAATCAGGGACACCTGCGCAGCTTATAGAGCACTATGGCATGGGGCGGGACGGTATCGCTGCGGCTGTGGTCAAAGTGCTTGAAAGAAAAAAATAAAAACACCTCTCATGCAAGTAGAGAGGTGTTGACTGTTAGTTGAGAGAAGGATTTTCTTTCGCTACTTTTTCTAGCGCAACAAAATTCTCGAGAGCGCTTTTTAATTCATAATACTCCTCGCGCGCCTCTTTATAGACTTCTTCTGGCACATTATTTTGTTCGAAAGCCGTAATGATATAGTCATATTTTTGAAGCTCAGCAATCTTTTCTCCGGTTACAAGACCTGAGCGTGGTCTTTCTGTAAGAAGGTTGCTTATTTCAAATGCAAGTTTTGATTGGTTATCTTTTGCTTTGAGGTACCCTTCTATTTTGAGTAGCTCACCGTGCAGTGCAAGGATTTTTTTTGTATATAATCCATCAGGCTTGAAAAAATCCTTTTGGCTCACTGCTTCTACAAGATGGTCAGTAGAGGTCGGCAGTATTTCTGAATCACTTCCTAGGTTTTCCAGCTCTTCTTTCGTACTAAAAATTTTCGCATCAAGCTCGCTGTTTTCTGATCTAAAGTTTTGCTCTATTCCCATATGATTAAAAGAGAGGTTTTGGTTGATAATCGACTGGCGCTTCAGAGAGATGTTTTTCTAATTGGTCCATAGTGAGCAGTCCTTGTTGTGCACCGACAAACTGCACTACTGACATTGAATTGATTGGTCCCCATAGCAATGCGTCTTTCGCGCTTTTTCCCAAGAGGAGCCCTACTGAAACTGTTGATGCAAAAGCATCTCCTGCCCCAGTTCGCTCATACGGTTCATGAGGATAAATCGGCATAAAGTGCGCTTCAGTGCCATCTGAAGAGTATGCGCCATTGATTCCATCGGTGATGAAAACGATCTTTGGGCCCAATGCATGAATCCCTTGCATAAGTGATAAGACATTTTTCTCTTCTGTTTGTAAGATTCTTTGCGCTTCTTCTACGTTGCAGAAGAACGCATAAGTATGTTTATAAATATCTTTAAGTTTCTCAGTCCCCATTTTCATCTGAAATGTTCCTGGTTGGAAAATAAGCTTCGTTTCCGGGTGGTTTATGACATAGTGAGCGATTTCTTCATGGTATGCCTCTGTTCCTTCCCCTAAAGAAGAAAGATAAATCATTTTTGGTGCAAGCATTTCTTGAGGGAACGACACGGGGAAATGAGCATGTTTAACTAAAATAGTCCGTTCTACTCCATACCAGAGGACGTAGTGATAATTTGTAGGGATACCATCATGCATGCCTACATAGTGAGTATCAACACCATTTTTTTTGAGCTCATCAAGACAGTTTTCTCCATGGTAGTCGTGCCCAACATGCGCTACAAGCCCACTTTTTATACCGAGACGTGCGGCAGCGACTGCAGCGTTGGCGCTGTTTCCAACAGCGCGTACTTCTTGGGCGTTTTCATAAGGGATTTTATCTCCAAAACGGACACACAGTTTGCAGTTGTGCTGGTCTACATCACAGTGCACCTCAGCGTCCTTAAGTCGAATAAATGCATCAGTGACAATGTCTCCAATGGCAAGAAAATCAATCTGTTCGTTATGCATGAGCTTATTATAGCGGGTTTTTTCCTTATGGTACACTGTAAAAATGAATACACTTCGGCAGTATATAGAAGACGCAAAAGCGCAAAAAAAGGCAATTGGGCATTTCAATTTTTCTAATCTTGAAGGACTTTGGGCTATTGCACATGCAGCGAAAACTATAGGGGTACCAGTAATAGTGGGAGTATCTGAGGGGGAGCAGGAAGCGGTGGGTCTCAACGAGGCGGTTGCACTCGTTCGTGCCGTACGAAAAGATCTTGATCATCCGATATTTCTCAATGCGGACCATCACTATAGCGTTGAGAGTGTAAAAGCAGCAATTGATGCAGGCTTTGATAGTGTGATATTTGATGGAGCAAAGCTTCCGCTTGAAGAAAACATTGCTCAGGCCAAAGAATGTGTCTCGTATGCACGAGCAAGCGGGCGAGATGTGATAGTGGAAGTAGAGCTCGGTTATATAGGACAATCGTCAAAAGTGCTTGATGGTGTTCCTGAAGGGGTATCTCTTGAGATGCTTACGACTCCTCAAGATGCAAAGAGTCTCATAGCATCGACAGGTGCTGATATGCTTGCTCCTGCAGTAGGGAATATCCACGGTATGTTTAAAGGAGGGGTAGACCCACGACTTGATATTGGTCGTATCAAAGAGATTGCTGATGCTGTTGGGGTACCACTCGTGCTCCATGGTGGTAGTGGTAACGATGCAGATTTTGATGCTGCAATAGAAGCTGGCATGTGTGTTGTTCATGTCAATACAGAACTTCGAAAGGCTTATACGGATGGTTTGAAGCGCTATCTTTCAGAACACCCTGACGATGTTGCGCCGTATAAATATGGTGAAGCAGCAAAGCAGGCGATGCAAAAAGTGGTTGAAGAAAAATTACGAGCATTTTCTCGAGTAGAGTAATACTTAACCTATGCAAAAAGAGTTGTTGAAAAAAAATTTTAAAGGGGATCTTGATGATAGTGAAAAGGCGCTTGATTTTTATTCACATGACGCAAGTCTTTTTGAGGTGCGACCAGAAGCGGTGGTTTTTCCAAAAGACAGTCATGATGTTGAAACACTTGTTCGTTTTGTTTCTGAGCAAAAGAAAAATGACCCACATATCTCTATCACTGCACGTTCAGCAGGGACCTGTATGTCAGGGGGGGCTATAAATGAAAGTATTATTATGGATACCACGAAGTACCTGAATAAGCTTATTTCCATCGAACCAGAAAGAGCAGTTGTTGAACCCGGTGTTTATTATCGTGATTTTGAAAAACAAACACTCGCACTTGGCAGTATTATGCCGGCATATACTGCTTCAAAAGATTTGTGCGCAATCGGTGGTATGGTAAACAACAACTGTGCTGGTGAAAAAACTGTCAAGTATGGAAAAATAGATAGATATATTCGATCTCAGAATGTTGTTTTTTCAGATGGAAATACCTATACCGTTAAACCACTTTCTAAAACAGAGCTTTATGCAAAAATAGCAAAAGAGGATTTTGAAGGAAGGCTGTACAAACAAGTCTTTGAACTTATCGAAAATAACTATGAGAAAATAAAAAAAGCAAAACCTAACGTTTCAAAAAATTCTGCGGGGTATTACTTGTGGAACGTCTGGGACAGGGATACAGGTATTTTCGATCTCAATCAACTTCTTGTGGGGTCGCAAGGAACGCTAGGAATTACTACCGAAGTGACACTCGGGCTTGTTCCTGTCCCAAAACGTTCAAAGATGGTGCTTATCTATATGCACTCAATTGAGAAGCTCGGCGATGTGGTTGATACGGTGATGCGATACAAACCAGAAAGCTTTGAGTCATTTGATGATTATAGTATGAAACTCGCTATTCGTTTTATTTGGGACTTTTTCAAAAAACTTGGTTTTTGGGGGGCAATAAAACTGGGACTACAGTTTATTCCTGATATGGCACTTGTTTTGCGCGGGGGTGTACCGAAACTCATCTTGATGGCTGAAGTGACAGGAGATGACGACAGAGAACTCGAAGAGCGTGCTCGAGCAATCCAAAATGCAATACGCCCGTTTAAATTTGAGACAAAAATAGCTCGGTCAAAAGGTGAAATAGAGAAGTATTGGAAGATTCGTCGTGAGAGTTTTGCGCTCCTTCGAAACCATGTGAAGAATAAAAGAACTGCACCTTTTATTGATGATATTATTGTCAGTCCTCACGATATGCCAGCGTTTCTTCCAGAACTTCAAGAAATACTCTCACACTATAAGCTTGACTACACCATTGCGGGGCATGCGGGTAATGGAAACTTTCATATTATTCCACTTATGGATCTCAACAATCCTTTCTCTTCAGATATTATTTTGGATCTTTCTCAGAAAGTATATGCATTAGTGGCAAAGTATAAGGGTTCGATTACTGCGGAGCACAATGACGGTATTATACGTACACCGTACCTCTCTTATATGTACCCACCTGAGATACTTGACCTCTTTAAGCAAATAAAAGCTATCTTTGACCCACTCAATATCTTTAATCCAGGCAAAAAAGTAGGAGGATCTTTTGACTATATTAAAAACCACGTTATTAGAAATCACGAGAAGAGGCATAGTTCTTAGTAGGGGTGCGGAGGGTTGCATTTTTAGCTTTTTGCCGTATAATGAAGCCCTATGTTACAACTAGAAGCACAAGTACGTACAAACGAAAAGCCAGAAGTTCTTCGAGCTTCAGGTATGGTTCCTGCTGTTTTTTATGGCTCTGGAAAAGAGTCTACAAAGATTGCAGTTCCATCTGTTCCGTTTATTAAACTTTTTCGAGAAGCAGGGGAGAGTACTGCAATAGCACTTGTTCTCGAGGGTAAGCAGATCCCTGTCTTGGTTCACGATATGCAACAAGACCCAATTACTGGTGAGCCGTCACATGTTGATTTCCTTGTTGTTGATATGAACAAAGAAGCTGAAGTTTCTGTACCACTCGAATTCACTGGTACTGCTGAGGTAGAAAAGACAGGTCTTGGTATTGTTATGAAAGTGATGCACGAAATAGAGGTTAGCGCTCTTCCTGCAAATCTTCCACATGATATTGTCGTTGATATATCATCACTCGCAACCCTTTCAGATGTTATCTTGGCAAAAGATATCGCACTTCCAAAAGGGGTAACACTTGTTTCAGATCCTGAAGAAGTGGTTGTGTCCGTTTCAGGTCTTTCAGAAGAAAAAGAAGAAACTCCTGCTACAGTAGACTTCTCTGCTATTGAGGTAGAAAAGAAAGGAAAGAAAGAAGAAGAGGAAGGAGCTGTTGCATAATAGCTTTCCAACATATAGTGCTTTAGGTCAAGACCAATAAGCGTAATAACTTGGTATAATAAAAGTCTTACTACATATGCGTAAGACTTTTATTTTTGTCATACTATCTCTTTTGGTTTCCCCATATTTTTCTTGGGTAGCAATCCCTAACGTTGTTTACGCACAATCAACAACACAACCAGCTGTTTGCGCGAACCCTACAACAGACGATATCGCTCAAGCGTGTAAGGATTATGCTGCAGAAACTGCAGTACTTGCAAAACTACAGCAACAACTTGCTGCGCAAAAAGCAAAGAGTGGTTCTCTCCAGAAAAACGTGAATGCGTTGATTGCACAAATAAATACTACGCAAGCACAAATTCGCGCAAAAATAGCAACTATTGGTCAATTGAGTGGTGAGATTAGTAAAAAAAATAAAGCGATTAATGAGCTTTCTGCCGAGCTTGATCGAGAGCGTTCGTCAATAGCGCAGTTGATAAAAAAAACAGATGAGATTGACCAAAAAGGTCCTGTGTATGTACTTCTCAGCGGTCAAACAGTCTCTGATTTTTATTCTGATCTTGATACGTTTCTTTCAGTAAAACGATCTCTTTATGCTTCAGTTAATAAAGTCAAACAGATCAAAGGTTTGACCGAAGATCAAAAAGAACAACTCGAAGATAAACAAGCACAGGCTGTTGATGCAAAAAACGCACTGCAGAGTGCAAAATCAAAGCTTGATCTTTCACAAAAAGAAGCGAAAGCACTTCTTGACACAAGCAAGTCAGAGGAGCAGAAAGTGGCAAGTTCTGTTGCCGAGCAACAAAAAAAAGTAGCGGCAATTCAGAGTAAACTCTTTAGTTTTGCTGGGGGAGCAACGAAAGCTATCCCTTTTGCTGAGGCATACCAGTACGCTGAGGCCGCATCACAATACACCGGAGTTCGTACAGCATTTATTTTGGCTATCCTGACCCAAGAGTCTAACCTTGGAAAGAACGTAGGGACGTGTAATCGAGCAGGGGACCCTCCGTCAAAAAGCTGGCGCAACATCATGAGTCCTACGCGAGATCAAGCACCGTTTCAGCGCATTACTACAGCGCTTGGGCTTAATCCTGATACAACCCCAGTATCATGTCCTATTGCTGGCGGGGGATGGGGTGGTGCTATGGGGCCTGCACAGTTTATTCCTTCGACATGGGAAAGTATTGATCAAGATGTCGCCGCTGCGCTTGGGGTGGCCGCAGCAAACCCTTGGCGTGCACAGGATGCTATTATGGCATCGGCTATCTACCTCAAAAAAAGAGGTGCAGTAGGAAATGATTCTGCAGAGCGCAACGCTGCGTGTCGTTATTACTCAGGGAGAGCGTGTGACGGTAAAAAACCAGCAAATAGTTTTTATGGGAACTCAGTTATGTCAATTGCACGTAGTATCCAGGCAGATATTGACTATTTGAAACAGTATGGTGTTTCAAGAAGATAAAAGAAAGACTAACGCTTGAAATAAAAAGGCACTTGTGCTATAGTACGGACTCATGAAAAAGGATATTCACCCACAAAACTATAGAGAAGTTGTGTTCCATGATAACTCATCTGGAGCTGAGTTTCTTATTGGTTCTACTGTAAAAACTACTGAAACTACGACTTTTAATAAAAAAGAGTACCCACTTTTCCGAGTAGAAATCTCAAGTGCTTCACACCCATTCTTTACTGGAAATGAGAAAGTGATTGATACTGCAGGACGTGTAGATCGTTTCAACAAGCGTCGCGCTGCGTCAGCCAAGAAATAACGAAAAAGGAAAAAGTCACGCAGGTGGCTTTTTCTATTTGTATACTATAGTCATATGGATATCGAAGCATTAAAAAAGAATCCGCGAACACAGTATCTCGTACAAGAATATGAGAAGCTTTTGTCACAAGAAGCAGAACTTGATGCACTGCTTGCCACTGACAGTTCGTTGGTTGATATGGTGACAGAAGAACGAACAGCTATCGAAATACAAAAAAAAGCATTAGAGGAACAAATAGAGGGAGCTCTTAAGGCTGAACAAGAAGAGGAGGAGTTTCCAAACGAAATCATTATCGAAGCACGAGCTGGGGCTGGAGGAGACGAAGCAGCACTCTTTGCGGAAGAGCTTATACAGATGTATGAACGTTTTGCAGAAAATCGTGGGTGGAGTGTCAAAATACTTGATGAATATACCCGTGAGGTTCGAGGGAAAGATGTCTATCGCTTGTTACGTTTCGAAACAGGAGTACATCGAGTGCAACGAGTACCTGTTACAGAAAAAAATGGTCGGATCCATACATCGACGGCATCAATTGCTATTCTCCCAATGCGTAAGAGAGTGAATATCGAAATCAATCCTGCTGATATTGAAATGGAGTACTCACGTTCAGGTGGAGCTGGTGGGCAAAATGTGAACAAAGTAGAAACAGCAGTGCGACTCATACACAAACCAACAGGTATTGATGTTCGGTGTACGAGCGAGCGAAGCCAACTTGCAAACCGTGAACGAGCAATGGAAATCCTCAAAGCAAAGCTCCAGCAACTCAAAGAAGAAGAGGAGGCTAAAAAATACGCTGGTGATCGTAAAAATCAAATTGGAACTGCTGACCGTAGTGAAAAAATACGTACATATAATTTTCCGCAAGATCGTGTGACAGACCACCGTATCAGACAAAACTTCTCAAACATTCCTGGCATTATGCTCGGGAAAATAGATAAGATTATCGATGCGCTTCAAGCTGGTGAGGTAGGGGAGGCTGAAGAAGAATAGGGTTGAAAAAAGTGAAAAAATAGGTATACTATGCCTACTCGCGTGTATAGTTCAGTGGTAGAACGCTGTCCTGATAAGACAGAGGTCCATGGTTCGATTCCATGTACACGCACAAAGAAAAGCCACCTTTTGTACGGGTGGCTTTTGCGTAGGTTCTTCTCCTGACCTTTTTACTATCACGAGGCCAATTAAGAAAACAAGGAGCAGTAGGGCCCAATCTTTTACAGTTACCCCAAATACTTTTTTTGTGTATATGCTTAATTTCATATACTTCAAATTTATTTAAAATCTACTACACCTTCACAAAAAGTCAAGAATAGGGTAGTATATCGTCATGATACTTTCAGTGGTAGCTACTCCTATAGGAAACATACAAGATATTTCTTTTCGTGCGAAAGAAGTGTTTGAGAAAGCAACACTGGTAATAGCTGAAGATACTCGGACGACAGGACAGCTTCTAAAACTGCTTAATCTTCAAGGAGAACGACACTTTGCTTCCTTCCATGCGCAATCCCACAAAGGGGCAATAACAAAACTTTTGGAATCATGTAAAGAGCATGAACATATTGTGTTGGTTACTGATGCAGGGACACCAGGCATATCCGATCCAGGGTGCGTTTTTGTTGAAATGTTTCGGAGCGAATATCCTGAAGCAGCTATCGTTCCTATCCCTGGGCCTTCTGCAGTTATCGCTGCGCTTTCAGTCTCAGGTTTTCCTGCAAGTCATTTTGAGTTTGCTGGTTTTGTTCCTCACAAAAAAGGGAAACAAACATTGTTTACTAGTATCAGAAACACAGAACATACCGTTTGTTTTTATGAGTCTCCACATAGAATCGTAAAGACATTACAAGAACTTGCAGTTCAAATAGAAAATAGGCCAATATTTATTGCTCGTGAAATAACAAAACTATTTGAAGAATACCGTCTTGGTACAGCACTGGAGCACGCAGAGTACTATGAATTGAACAGTGATAAATGTAGGGGTGAGTTTGTGGTTGTTGTAGCTCCAAAAAAATACCGCCATAACTAGCTCCTGTGCGTTATTTTTGGTACACTCCTTTGGTATGAAGGGAAAACTAAAAATCGTCACACTCCTTGGGGGTATCATTGTTGCTGTACCACTTCTTGGTATTCCTCGATCTGTAAAAGATATTCTATATTTTGTCATAGGCGGAATTTTGATAATACTTTCTTTTATTTTAAGAAAAAATATAAAAATACTTCATTTAAAAATAAAACGACTTGAAGGTCAGCAGGGAACATTGGTACAATAATACGCTATGGAAGAACATACACCACGACATATTCATATCGGGGCTCGCGTCATTGTCGGTATTATTTTTGTTGTAGCGGTGTTTTTAGTGGGGGTGTATATTGGTTTTGAAAATAGACCAGCAATGCAAACTATCACTAGCATTGTCAATAAAGAGCCTGCTGCTACAGAAAAAACAGATTTTAACCCTTTTTGGAAAGCTTGGAAGATAGCACAAGAAAAACTTCCTGGAGCAAACGAAACTTCTGATCAAGAACGTATGTATGGCGCTATCAAAGGGATGCTTGCATCGTTTAACGATCCTTATACAACTTTTTTCGACCCAGAAGAGAGTAAACAGTTTCAAGACGAAATAGCGGGAGAGTTTGGGGGGATTGGTGTAGAGCTCGGTCAAAAAGAAAATATTCTCACTGTCATTGCTCCACTTAAAGATAGTCCCGCATATAACGCAGGGATGCAGGCAGGGGACAAGATAGTTAAAATTGATGACACCATGAGCGCTGATATGACGGTTGATGAAGCTATCAATCACATACGTGGAGCCGCAGGGACAAAAGTTGTTCTTACTGTTGTTCGAGAAGGGTTGCTTGAGCCGAAAGCGATAACAATAGTACGAGATATTATTAAGATCCCAACTGTTGATACAGAAAAATTTGCAGCAGAAGGAGTCTATGTCATTAAACTTTACAATTTTTCTGCTCAATCTTCTGAGCTTTTCCGACAAGCACTTATTGGGTTTTCTGAGTCTGGATACAGCAAGCTTGTACTCGATCTTCGAAATAATCCGGGAGGGTACTTAGATGCTGCAGTAAACATGGCAAGCTGGTTTCTTCCTGAAGGAACGGTTGTTGTGAAGGAGATAGGAAAGTCAGAAAAAGATGTTGTGCTTCATAAAAGTAAGGGCCCCGGAATTTTAAAGGGAAAAATTAAAATGGTAGTGCTTGTGAACGGAGGCTCTGCATCAGCATCAGAGATACTTGCTGGGGCATTATCTGAGCACGGTATTGCAACACTTGCAGGGCAACAAACTTTTGGAAAAGGTTCAGTCCAAGAAGTAGTAAGTGTAACTCCTGATACAACAATGAAAGTTACTGTTGCAAAGTGGTATACCCCAAACGGAATTTCTATTTCAAAACAAGGACTGACCCCTTCTGTACTTATTGATCGCTCTCAAAATGCCGATAATGATACCCAATTGAAAGCTGCGGTAAAACTGCTACAATAACCTTCTATGAAGGTTATTTTATTAAAATCTGTCCAGAAGGTAGGGAAATCAGGGGATGTTGTTGAAGTAAGTGACGGCTATGCAGCAAACGCACTTTTTCCTCGGAAGCTTGCCATACTAGCTACTCAGAAAAATCTTGAGAATTTAAAAAGAAAGCAAGATTCAGCTATTGCAACAAAAGCGTTACAACATGAACTTTTAGAGAAAGCGATATTGTCACTTCCGTCAGAAACCTTGACTATATCTGCTCGCGCCAATGAAAAAGGAAATCTTTTTTCAAAAATTGACGCAGAAGATATTGTTCTTGCGTTATCAAAACATAGAGTGGTTATTTCAGCAAAAAATGTCGTTCTTCATCAACAAATAAAAGAACTAGGAACATATACAGTGACCTTGTCTGAGGGGGCGTTCAACAAAGATATAACAGTTGCTATTGTTCTTCAAAAATAAGAGAAGAAACGAGAAAAACAAAACCCCTTAAGGGGTTTTGTTTTTCATTCTTACTGTGCTTTTGCAACAACATTCGCTACTTTTTTGGTTGTTGTTGTTCCGTCAAAGTTTAGTTTTCGCTTAGATCCAAACTTCACCACTCCTTCTTTTAGTGCGAAGAGAGAATGATCTTTCGCTAGCCCAACGTCTTTTCCTGGGAGGATACGAGTACCGCGTTGTCGTACGATGATAGCTCCCGCAGGCGCAAATCCGCCGTCATAGATTTTTGTCCCCAAATACTGTGGATTTGAGTCACGTAAGTTTTTTGATGCCGAACCTTGTTTCTTATGTGCCATAGTTTTTTAGCTTTTTATGTAAGGACTTAATAATATCCCAAAAGGTCCTTTCTGTCAATTTCTTTACTATTTGCCATATAGAGGGTATTTTTGTCAATTTTAGGTATACTATAGAAGTGTTGCAATCTTCTCTACAAAAGCATT
Organism: uncultured Candidatus Saccharibacteria bacterium; assembly: GCA_964577515.1. Taxonomy (GTDB): domain Bacteria; phylum Patescibacteriota; class Minisyncoccia; order Phycocordibacterales; family UBA9973; genus UBA4124. The sequence continues at coordinate 49,727 of CAZNZN010000003.1, forward strand.
ATACCCTTATTTTTCTTGTTTTTTTAGTTCTTGTTATCACTTTTTCTTATCTTATCGGACTAGAGCAGGGACAAAGGAAAGGGGGTGGGGGAGATGCTGTGGTACTACGCTGTACAGATGCCCCAGCTTCAGTTGGTGCGCTTACAGGAGTAGAAACAACAGTGCAAAGCACAGCTCCTTCCACAGGTGTGCCCGAATCTGTTCCTCAAAAAGAGGGAGGGTTGTTTGTTGGGTCAAAAAATGGAACAAAATACTATACTCCTGGTTGTTCTGGTGCGCAGCGAATAAAACCAGAAAACTATATCTGGTTTCAGTCTGTAGAAGATGCTACGCTACAAGGGTACAGTAGAGGATCCTGCTAAGAAAGGAAAGTATGAAAACAAATCGTTTTATCGGTATAACAACAACAGGTATTGTTCTTGCCATTACGGGCTGGTTTGTTTTTGAACATACAGGAGTTATGCCACAAGATGTTCTTAGTAAAAATAAGGGGGATATAGCGTCAAACAAAATTTTTGGTGTCAAGACGATTATTCATTTTCAGGAGCCTGTTTCAATAAGCGCAGAAGATGTCGTTGAAATAACCAATAAACAACGTGTCGCTGAAGGTCTTACTCCGCTTGCGATTGATGAACACCTTACTACCTCGGCAGAAATGAAGGTAGACGATATGATCACGCGGCAATATTTTGAACATACGTCACCTACAGGAGAAGGTGTTTCAGATCTTGGAAAAGAAGCAGGATATGACTACGTCATCATGGGTGAGAATCTTGCACTTGGAGATTTTGAAAACGCTTCTGATCTTGTTACAGCATGGATGAATAGTCCTGGTCACCGAGCAAATATTTTGAGTACAAAATATCAAGATATTGGTGTTTCAGTGAAGCGAGCTTCATATCAAGGAAAAACTGTTTGGTTTGCTGTACAGCACTTCGGGTCAGCACGTAGTGTTTGCCCAGATATTGATCAATCACTTAAAAGCAATATTCAAACCACCAACGAAGAACTAAAAAAACAAGAAGGGGAGATAGTAGCCCTTAAGGCTATGTTGCAAGCTCCGGGAGCATCAATAGAAGTTACATACCAAGATGAGGTAGCGCGCTTTAATCGCATGGTTGATCTGTACAACCAAAAACTAGGAGCGTCTCGTGCGTTGATTGATTTATATAACGGACAAGTGCGGGCATTTAATAAATGCATCACCACGTTTCAATAGGTCTGTCCACTAAGAGAAGGGGCCCTGTGGAAAAGTATATAACGTCGCACAATATATCTTTTGCGACATTATATTCATAAAAAAGCCTTTCCCTATATAGACCACTTCCCTCAACACATTTTAAACTTTCGAGATATATACGAGCGCTAGTGCCTACTTGAAGTTATTTTTTTATTTTAATTCCCTCACGTATTTGTCACACAGCTACACAAAATACTTATGTGGAGCTTTTTTCTAAAATGGGATTTTAACCACTCCCCCAATATTTTTTCTGGTAACCTCTATTGCCATTCATTTAGATCTTCCAGGATAAGATCAGCGATCGCTTCAGGTGATACTGTTTCAGTGTTAAATACTTTTTGTGCTTCGTATTTGTTTTCGCTCCAGACAGCAAAATTTTCTTCAATCCTTTCTTGTGGTACAGGAGCCTTTGCTATTGTGGGGGTTGGTCTGTTTTTAATACGCTCGAGGAGTACTTCTCTTGAAGCTTCTAGTTGGTAGACAAATAATGTTAAATCATTTTCTTTTGCAAAGGTGATATATGGTTCTATAAATTCTTTCTTCCAGAACCCTTGCGCGAGGAGCACGTTGATTCCTTGGCGGATATACTCTCTACACATTTGCAACAAGACATTGGCGGTAATTGAGTTGTCTCTTTCTCCTCTTTCAAAATCAGAGAGAAAAAATTTTATTTTGTCAGTACTAAGCACGGCAGTTCTTTTAAGCTTTGAATGGAGGATTTTTCCAACAGTCGTTTTCCCTGAACCCATTGGGCCGTCGATGATTACAAGAAAATGCTTCATGATAAGGGTAATTGTATCACTACAGGA